>NZ_KV800303.1:97556-115593 GCF_001810205.1 Pseudomonas sp. HMSC076A11
CTCTCCCGCCGAGAAGGCGAAGGCATCACCCTGTCCCTCAAGGCCGACTACCCGGCGGAGGAACTGATTCGGCAGTTGCGCGAAGGCGGCATCCGGATCCTGGTCACCGATATCATCGGCAACCAGGCCCGGGTCGGGATCGAGGCGCCGCGTGGCGTCCTGATCGTTCGCGACGAGTTGAAAACGGCACCGAAAGGCTGACGAACGGTAGAAAGTAAAAGCCCCGCGTTCGCGGGGCTTTTACACATCAGCTTCGGCAAGCATGCCGATCAACGATGCTTGTGCTTGCGGTGTTTCTTGCCGCGGTGACCGCTGTCGTTGTCCTTGCCCAGGTTGTTACCGACCGCGCCACCCGCTGCGCCGCCGAGGCCTGCACCTATGGTCGCGCCGGTGCTGCCGCCCAGCTTGTTGCCGATCACCGAACCGCCGGCCGCGCCTAGCCCGCCACCCAGGGCGGCTTCGGTCTTGCGCCCGTCCTTGGCGGTCGCCGCGCCGCCGGCCGCGCCACCCAGGCCGGCGCCTATGGCGGCACCGGTGCTACCGCCGATGGCGCCGCCCACGACGTTGCCCAGGGCACCGCCTACGCCGCCGCCCACCGCGGTCTTGGTGGAGTCGCCGGCGAGCGCGGCTTGTGCGCTCAGCAGGCCGAACGCGATTACCAGGAGAGATTTACGCATCGTGCGTGCCTCATCGTTTCAATCGGGAGGGAAATACGGTCGTTCGCACAAAGGCCGGACCATCCGGCCCGGCCTTTGCGTCGTAGGGAGCGGCGGGTTCAGTCGTCGTAGTAGCGACGATGATGCTTGTGGCGCTTCCACTTCTTGTACTGGCCATAGTGATGGCCGTTGTCATGCCGGTAATAGCCATCGCGATAGCCGGCGCGGCGGTAGTAGCGACGGTCGCGGTAGTCGTCATCGTCGTCGTAGCGGCGGTTGCCGTCGCCATAATGGTTGCCCAGCGCGCCGCCGCCGGCGCCGCCGAGGGCCGCGCCGATCAGGCCACCGGTGCTGCCACCGATCTGCCGGCCGATGACGTTGCCGCCTGCGGCACCGAGGCCGCCGCCGATCGCCGCTTCGGTCTTGTTGCCGCGTCCGGCGCCGACTGCACCGCCCGCAGCGCCACCGATGCCACTACCGATCGCGGCGCCAGTGCTGCCGCCGACCGCATCGCCGACGACCGAACCCAACACCCCGCCCAAGGCGCCGCCGATGGCCGCGCGGGTGTCGTCGCCTGCGAAGGCGGTACTACCGACCAGACTCAGGGACAACAGGAGTATCGAGGAATACTTCATAGAGAGTTTCTCTCTGTGGGGATGACGGCTGCGATGCTGGGGTTGGCCCAAACCGCTGACAAGCGCCAGCCGACGATTGGTAGAGCAAATTCGAAATATTCCAAGTACTTGTTTTGTATGGGGAACTTTCTTAAGTAGAGGCGGTCGTAAACCAAATGTGAACCGCGATTTCAGGGTCGAAATCGGTATTTTTGCTGGCGGGATGCTGGCCATTCTAACGCCGACGAGCGGCCTGCCTTCAAGGCCTTTCATCGACTTTTTCCTTAAGACGCCGCCTCCTGTTGCAGGAGGCGGCGTTTTTCGTGGGCTTCAGATAATGCGCCCGTCGCCCGTGGCCTTTTCCAGGCGTACCGCGATGAACTTCGAAGTCGGCGTATGGCTGCCGACGCCGACGCTCTCCAGCGGCACCAGGGGATTGGTTTCCGGGTAGTAGGCGGCTGCCTGGCCGGCCGGGATGTCGAAGGCGAGCAGGGTGAAGCGGCGTACCCGGCGTTCGATGCCATCGCTCCACAGCGAGACCAGGTCGACCTTGTCGCCCGGCTGGTAGCCCAGGCGGCGGATATCCGCCTCGTTGGCGAATACCACTTCGCGCTGGCCCTTCACTCCGCGATAGCGATCGTCCAGGCCGTAGATGGTGGTGTTGTACTGGTCATGGGAGCGCAGGGTCTGCAGGATCAGGTCGGGTTCGAGGCCGCTGTCGCGCACCTGTGCCGGCAACAGGTCGCGGGGCAGCGGGTTGGCGACGAAGTTGGCCTTGCCGCTGGCGGTGTTCCAGCGTCGTTCGCCGGCGGAGTTGCCGAGGTAGAAGCCACCGGGATGGCGGACGCGGCGGTTGAAGTCGGCGAAACCGGGGATGGTGTCGGCGATCAGCTCGCGGATGCGCTCGTAGTTGGCGATCAGCGCGTCCCAGTCCACCGGATGGTTGCCCAGGGTTGCCTTGGCGATGCCGGCGATGATCGCCGGCTCCGAACGCATCTGCTGCGAGAGTGGCTCCAGTTGCCCGTAGGATGCGTGGATCATGCTGAACGAGTCTTCCACCGTGACCGCCTGCGGGCCTTCGGCCTGGCGGTCGATGTCGGTGCGCCCCAGGCAGGGCAGGATCAGTGCGTCGCGGCCGGTGGTCAGGTGGCTGCGGTTGAGCTTGGTGCTGATGTGCACGGTCAGGTCGCATGACGCCAGGGCGGCGTGGGTGCGCGGACTGTCCGGGGTGGCCTGGGCGAAATTGCCGCCCAGGCCGATGAAGACCTTCGACTTGCCGGCGAGCATCGCGGCGATCGCCTCGACGGCGTTGTGCCCGTTGTGGCGTGGCACTTCGAAGCCGAAGCGCCGTTCCAGTGCGTCGAGCAGCGCCGCCGGCGGCCGCTCGTTGATGCCCATGGTGCGGTCACCCTGAACGTTGCTGTGGCCGCGGACCGGGCAGAGACCGGCGCCCGGGCGGCCCAGGTTGCCGCGCAGGAGTTGCAGGTTGACGATTTCCTGGATGATCGCCACCGAATGGTGGTGCTGGGTGATGCCCATCGCCCAGCAGACGATGACCCTGTTCGCCCGCCGGTACATCCGCGCAGCCTGCTCGATTTCCGCCAGGCTCAGCCCGGACTGGCGCTCCAGGTGTTCCCAGGGGGTGGCATCCAATTCGGCCAGGTAGGCCTCGAGGCCGTCGGTGTGCTCGGCGATGAAGGCGTGGTCGAATACCGGCTCGCTACCCTCGGCCTGGGCTTCGCGCTCCCAGGCGAGGAGGAACTTGGCGATCCCGCGGATCGCCGCCATGTCGCCGCCCAGTGCCGGACGGAAGAACGCGGTGTTCAGCGGCGAGGACCCGTTGGTCAGCATTTCCAGCGCGTTCTGCGGATGCTGGAAGCGCTCCAGGCCGCGCTCCTTGAGAGGGTTGAAGCAGACCACCTGGGCACCGCGCTTCACTGCCTCGCGCAGCGGCTCGAGCATGCGCGGGTGGTTGGTGCCGGGGTTCTGCCCAAGGATGAAGATCGCGTCGGCGTGTTCGAAGTCGTCGAAGGTCACGCTGCCCTTGCCGACCCCGACGCTGCGGCCCAGTGCCACGCCGCTGGCTTCGTGGCACATGTTCGAGCAGTCGGGGAAGTTGTTTGTGCCGAACGCGCGGACGAACAACTGGTAGAGGTAGGCCGCCTCGTTGCTGGCCCGCCCGGAGGTATAGAACTCCGCCTGGTCGGGGCTATCCAGGCGTCGCAGGTGCTCGGCGACCAGGGCGAAGGCGGCGTCCCAGGTGATCGGCTGGTAGTGGTCGCTGAGCGGGTCGTAGCGCATCGGTCCGGTGAGGCGGCCCTGGTATTCCAGCCAGTAGTCGCTCTGTTCGCGCAGGGCGCTGACGCTGTAGCGGGCGAAGAACGCCGCGTCGACGCGGCGCTTGGTGGCTTCCCAGTTGACTGCCTTGGCACCGTTCTCGCAGAACTTCACCCGGCCGTCTTCCGGCGAGTCGCCCCAGGCGCAGCCGGGGCAGTCGAAACCGCCGTTCTGGTTGGTCTTGAGCAGGGCGCGGAGGTTCTTGAACGGCTGTTTGCTGTCCAGCCAGAAGTGCGCCACGCTGCGCAGCGCGCCCCAGCCGGCGGCGGCGCCGGCATAGGGCTTGTAGCGGGGTTGGAGAGGTTGCAGGCTCATGGCGGACTCACTCGGTTGCGGCCGGCGCCGGGCTGTAGACCCGCGGGGCGTTGTGATGGGGCTGGTGGATCAGGTTCAGTTGGTGGCGGCGCGCCCATTGCACGGTCAGGGCGGTGGGTGCGGAGAGGCTGACCAGGGTGCCGATCCCAGCACGTACGGCCTTGTGGATAAGCTCCAGGCTGCAGCGGCTGGGGACCACGGCGAAACCGCGCGCGGCGTCGAGGCCTTGGCGGTGCAGGGCGCCGATCAGCTTGTCGAGGGCGTTGTGGCGGCCGATGTCCTCGCGACACAGGCGCAGCTCGCCATGCCCGTCGAAATACAGCGCGGCATGCAGGGCGCCGCTATGGCGCGCCAGTCGCTGGGCCTGCTCGATACGCTGGCGCAGGGCGCCGAGATGGGCGGCGGGAGGCAGCGCCTGCGGCGACCGTTCCGGCAGTTGCGGCAGGGCCTGCTCCAGGGCTTCGACGCCGCACAGGCCGCATCCGGAAGTGCCGGCCAGTTGCCGGCGTTGGCGCTTGAGGTTCCAGAACGCGCGGCTGCTGATTTCGACCTCGGCGTGGAGGGATTCGCCCTGGCCGCTGACGCGGATTTCATAGATGTCGTCGATGGACTCCACGAAGCCGCTGCTGAGGCTGAAACCGCGGACGAAATCCTCGATGTCCTCGGGCGAGGCCATCATCACCGCCTGGTTCAGTCCGTTGTAGCTGATCGCCACGGCACACTCGGCGGCAAGGGAGGCCTGGCCGACCTGCTGCGGCAGGTGCAGGTCGGCGTAGCGGTAATCGTCGGGAACGGCGGAAGGCGCCCAGGTATCCGCGGATACCGGGCATGCAGGCTGGCAAGGCATGGGCTGGGCCCTATCGTTCTAGGTGTGGCACCAGCCTAGGCCTGACGCGGGGCAGCGTCTAATCGGTTGTGCCGATGCGCTGATCGACGTGATCTATCAAGACTGCGGCGCCAACCAGTTCCGGGCTTCCTCGAAACAGGCTTCGGCCAGCGCCGAGCGCGGCTGTCCGCTGCGGATGATCAGACCGAGCGCTGCCAGGGTATGGGCGTCCTCGATGGGGATCAGGCGCAACTCGCCGTCGACTTCGCTGCCCAGCGGCATGATCGCGCAGCACAAGCCGCGCTGCACCGCCTGCAGCAGTTGCTGTACCGAGTCGGTTTCCAGGCGCGCGATGGGGCTCAACCCGCGGCTGCGGAAGTTGTGGTCGATGGATTGGCGGAAGTGCATGCCCGCCGAGAGCAGGCCTAGCGGCAGGCCAGCCAGCGCTTCCCAGTTCAGCAGCGCGGCGTCGAGCGGGAAATGGCTGGGGTGATGGAGCAGGCCCATGCGGGTCTCCGCCAGTTCGATGCCCTCGAAATGGCTGCGGTCCAGACGGTCCAGATAAGAGACGCCGAGATCGAACTGGTTGCGCGCCAGGCCTTCGAGTACCTGTTCCGAACTCAGGGAATAGAGCTGGAAACGCAACTCCGGGTGGCGCCCGGCCATGTGCTGGACCAGGCGCATCGGGTCGAAGCTGGCCAGCGGCACCACGCCCAGGCGCAGGGTCCCGACCAGTTGCCCGCGGCAGGCGGCGGCTTCCGCGTACAGCCCTTCCTGGGCCGCCAGCAGGCTGCGTGCCCAGGCCAGTACGCGCTCGCCGGCCTCGGTGAAGCCTTCGAAGCGCTGGCTGCGTCGCACCAGTTCCAGGCCGAGTTCTTCCTCCAGGCTGCGCAGGCGCATGGACAGGGTCGGCTGGGTGACGTGGCAGCGCGCGGCGGCCTGGCCGAAGTGGCGGGTTTCGTCGAGGGCGCAGAGGAATTTCAGTTGCTTGATGTCCATCGGCGCTTCCGTGGCGGGGGTGTCGCCGAATCTTAACGCGAATGGGCGCAGTGTTATGGGGTGACGAAGGAGCCTGGGGATATTTCGCCGGTTTTTGCAGTCTAGACTTGGCTAGTCGCGGATCGGGATTGCGCCGGCCGCTTGCAACCGTAACCGTAAAGGGAGAACCAAAGATGGGTATTTTCGCGTTCGTGAAGGAAGCCGGTGAAAAGCTGTGGGATACGCTGACGGGGCATGAGGCACAGGCGGCCGAGTCGCTGAAGGAGCACGTCGCCAAGGTCGGCCTGGGCAACCCGAACATCCAGGTTTCGGTGGAAGGCGACAAGGTCATCGCCTCGGGCGAGGTGGCCAGCCAGGAGGAGAAAGAGAAGATCCTGCTGGCGCTGGGCAACGTCGCCGGCGTCTCCTCGGTGGAAGACAAGATCACCGTGGCCCAGGCCGCTCCGGAGGCGCGCTTCGTCACCGTGAAGAAAGGCGACACCCTGAGCGCCATCGCCAAGGCCGAATACGGCAATGCCAACGCCTACATGAAGATCTTCGAGGCCAACAAGCCGATGCTCAGCCATCCGGACAAGATCTACCCCGGCCAGGTCCTGCGCATTCCCGAGTGATCCCGGCGTTTCGCCAACCCCGCCCGCGTGGCGGGGTTTTCGTTTCCGCGGCTACGGCAGTCCTTCGAGCAGCCGCCGGTAGTCCTCCTGGGCGGCGAACTCCTCGGTGTCCCGGACCTGGCCACGGCTGTCCGGGTGGCGTACCGCCAACAGGTGGGCGACACCATAGGCGCGGGCGCTGCGCAGGATCGGCAGGCTGTCGTCGATGAACAGGCTGCGCTGCGGGTCGAAGCCGAAATCGGCTTGCAGGGCGCTCCAGAAGCGCGCGTCCTCCTTCGGGTAGCCGTAGTCGTGGGAGCTGATCAGTCGGTCGAAATAGGGCGCCAGTTCGATCCGTTCCAGCTTCAGCGACAGCGAGTCGCGGTGCGCGTTGGTGATCAGCGCCACGCGCTTGCCGGCCCGGCGCAGGGCGGCGAGGAAGGTATCGGCGTGCGGACGCAGCGAGATCAGGTGCGCCACCTCGTGCTTGAGTTCGCGGATCGACAGGTCCAGTTCCCGGCTCCAGAAATCCAGGCAGTACCAGTTGAGCTGGCCGGCGTGTTCGCGGAACAGCGGCTCGAGCACGGCGTCGGCTTCGGTGCGACTGAGGCCATTGCGTTCGGCATAGCGCTGGGGCAGGTGTTCCAGCCAGAAGTGGTTGTCGAAGTGCAGGTCGAGCAGGGTGCCGTCCATGTCGAGCAGCACGGTGTCGATGGCGGACCAGGGCAGGGTGGGCATGGCGGCTCTTGTCGCGGTTCGTCGCGATCGATGCGGAAATCTGTCGCTTCCCATCAATCTCCGACAGGGATAATCGGAAAAGCCGGGGTATGATAACCCGCCGGCTTCGCCAAGGAGTTATCCACATGCGTCAGAAACCCACCGTACTCGCCAGCGAGATCGTCGCGAAGAGCCGACTGTTCGCTGTCGAGGAGTTGCAACTGCGCTTCAGCAATGGCGTCGAGCGCACCTACGAGCGTCTGGTCGGCAAGGGCCAGGGCTACGGTGCGGTGATGGTGGTGGCCATGCTCGATGCCGAGCACGCGGTGCTGGTGGAGGAATATTGCGCCGGGGTCGACGAATACCAGTTGTCGCTGCCCAAGGGCCTGGTCGAGCCGGGCGAGGACATCCTCGCGGCGGCCAACCGCGAGCTCAAGGAGGAAGCGGGCTACGGTGCCCGGCAACTGGAGCACATCACCGAACTGTCGCTGTCGCCGGGCTACATGAGCCAGCGCATCCAGGTGGTGCTGGCGCGCGACCTCTACGAGGAGCGCCTGCCGGGCGACGAGCCGGAGCCGATGGGCGTCGATCGCATCAGCCTGCGCGAACTGTCGAGCCTGGCCCAGCACGCCCAGTTCAGCGAAGGCCGCGCCCTGGCTGCGCTGTACCTGGTACGCGACCTGCTCACTCAGCGCGGCGAGTACCAGGCATGAGACCGGTGCCCTGGGGCGAATTGGTGGCGCTGGTGCGGCGCGCCGGCGAGGCGATCCTGCCGCACTGGCGCGCCGACGTGGCGGTGCGCTCGAAGGCCGACGAATCGCCGGTTACCGCCGCCGACCTTGCCGCGCACCATATATTGGAGGCGGGGTTGCGGGCGCTGGCGCCGGACATTCCGGTGCTTTCCGAAGAGGATTGCGAGATACCGCTGAGCGAGCGCGGCCACTGGCGGCGCTGGTGGCTGGTGGACCCGCTGGACGGCACCAAGGAGTTCATCTCCGGTAGCGAGGAGTTCACCGTCAACGTGGCCCTGGTCGAGGATGGCCGGGTGCTGTTCGGCCTGGTCGGCGTGCCGGTGAGCGGCCGCTGCTACTACGGTGGCGCCGGTCTCGGTGCCTGGCGCGAGGAGGCCGATGGCCGCGCGCAACCGATCAGTGTGCGCCTGGAGCCCGAGGAGGCCTTCACCGTGGTGGCCAGCAAGCGCCATGGCAGCCCGGCCCAGGAGCGCCTGCTGGATGGCTTGAGCGAGCGCTTCGGCGACCTGCGGCGAGCCAGCATCGGCAGTTCGCTGAAGTTCTGCCTGCTGGCCGAGGGCGCTGCCGACTGCTATCCGCGCCTGACGCCAACCTCGCAATGGGACACGGCCGCCGCCCAGGGTGTGCTGGAAGGCGCCGGCGGCGAGGTGCTCGACCTGCATGGCGCGCCATTCACCTACGAGCCGCGCGAGGACTACCTCAACGGCTCCTTCCTGGCCCTGCCGCGCGCTGCCGAGTGGCGCAGCGAGCTGATCCAACTGGCGCGCGCGCTGCACTGAAACGAAAAGGCCCGGTCTAGCCGGGCCTTTTCCGTTGTGGTGGCGCTCAGTCGAGCATGTCACTGAAACGCGCGTCCTTCTTGTATACCAGCGGCTGGCTGAAGCCGGGCACCGTCACCTGTTCGGCGCTGACCTCGATGGCGTGTTCGTCGATCAGGTCCTGGCCGAAGTTGTAGATGATCTCCAGGTCGCCCTGCAGCGCGCGCTGGTCGTAGGCGCGGGCGGCGGCGCGGGTCTGCTCGCGCTTCTCGACGTAGGCGGCGAAGGCCGCTTGGCCATGGCGCTTGCGCAGCATCTTCTCGGCGATTCGCGGCGACAGCACCACGCCGCTGGCGTTGTTGCCGCCGAAGCCCTTGGAGTTGATGAAGCACACCTCCAGCGGCTTGTCCTGGCGCATGTCGCGATTGGAGATGCTCAGGCGCTGCTGGTGGACGTCGTCGGCGACCTTGTCGATGGTCTTGATCCCAGGGAGGATGCCGTACTTGAAGGTGCCCAGGGCGGAAATCAGTTGATCGGCGCTGGCGGTGGCCAGGGAGTGGCCGACGTAGGCCTTCACCGCGGTGACCGGCCAGCCGTCGATGCCGAAGGCGCTGGCCACGCGGTCGAGGATTTCCGATTCGGTGACCCGGTTGGCCGGCGTGCTGGAGCCGTGGGCGTGGACGAAGCTGGCGTGGCGCACGGTGTCCAGGCCGACGATCTGCACCGCGCTGGCCACCGCCTTGGCTACCGTCAGGTAGTTGCCCGGGCCGGGGGCGGAGATGGACTTCTTGAAACCGTCGGCGTTGATGAACACGTCGGTTACCGCGCCGTGGATATCCGCGCCCAGACGCAGGGCCAGTTCGTCGTCCATCAGCACTACGTACTGGCTGGACTCGGCCAGGGTGAAGCCGCAGTTCTCGCCGAACGGCCGGCTGGCGCGGCGGAAGTCCACGTCGTCGCGGCCTTCTATCAGGCGCAGGCCTTCTTCGGTGGCCAGTGCGCCCATGGCGCTGTAGCCCTCGATGCACTCCGGCAGGATCGGCGCCTCGCTGTTGCCGACGATGACCACCCGGGCCTGGCCGCTGGTGATGACGTCGATACCCTTCTGCAGGTTGTAGAGGAAGGTGGCGCAGGCGCCTGTGATGCTGCCGGTCATGCCGACGCTGCCGAGCACGTAGGCATTGATGAAATCGGTGGGCATGCTGTTGAAGCCCAGCGGCAGTTGCTTGGCCGAGACCCGGTGGCCCTTCAGGCGGGATTGCATCAGGCCGCCGAAACCGTTGTCGTCGAGCTGGCTCATGATGCTGCCGGAGAATACCGCGATCTCGTCGGGCTGGACGTTGTCGACGATGGTCTTCCAGTCGATGCCGGTGGAGCGGATCGCGTCGGTCGCGGCGACCACCGACATCTGCAGGCCGCGCGGGTGGAAGCGCGAGTTGTACAGCTCGCCCGGTTCGAAACCGGTGGGCAACTGGCCGGCGGACTTCACCGTCAGCGCACGGTAGCTGTCCACCTTGAACTCGCAGCGCTCGTGGATGCTCACCAGCACCTCGCCGTCCTCCGCGGGAGCGATCGACCAGTTGGCCGGCAGCGGCTCGGGCAGTTGCTTGGGCGAGGCCTTGAAGGTCAGCGCCTGGCCTTCGGCAGGGGACAGCTCGAGGACCTTGTGCCAGTGGACTGCATCCGGGTCGAGGTACTGCGGTTCGATGCGTCGCACCAGGGTAGAGGCGAAGATGCGTTCGGCGTAGCGCCGCTCGATGTCCTCCGGGGACAGCGGCGTGCCGTCTTCGGCCAGGTAGCGGCCGCCTTCGGCCTTGACCAGTTTCATCATGACCGCCAGGCCGGCTAGGGTTTCCTGGCGCGCCTGCGGGTCCATCGATTCGATGACCATGCGGCGGAAGCCGTGGTGGAAGGAACTACGGCCTGCTGCGTTGTAGCCACCGAAACCAACAATGACCGGTAGTCGAGACATCACTCAGAAACTCCTTCGAATAGTCGTTCGCGTGCCGGGCTGCTGCCTGGTCCGGAGCGGGAAGCGCGTGGCGGCGATGGCGGCCTTTCCCGTCGGCGAGGCGAGCTTCACGGACCCGGGCACGAGCCAGTGGCCGTTGAAATGATCAGGGTGACTATGCTGACGTGAATCATGACTATCGAGTCACGTATTTTCCTACTGAATACCGCGTTGCGTGGGCTTTCCACAAGTGCTGGCGGTCTGCCGTGGGGAGATTGACGCCCATGGCCGGGCTGTTGGCAGAGGTGGGGCGTGGGCGAGTGTTGCGGGACTTGCTTGAAAGTCCGCGCGCAGAGGCGTGGCGCTATCCGCCCTTCGCCCGATGCCGGCAGAGGAGAATGAAGAAGGGCCGCGAAGCGGCCCTGGAGGTGGGGTATCAGCGGTACTCGATACCCGCCTTGCGTGTGCTGACCCGTGTTCCCGCCTTGCCCTCGGTGATCGCGACGATGTCCGCGAGCGAACCGATCACCGCGTCCTTGCCGGTGGCGCGGGCGAACTCGATGGCGGCCTGGACCTTCGGACCCATGGAGCCGGCGGCGAAGCCGAGGCGCTCCAGTTCGTCCGGGTGGGCCTGGGCGATGGCCTTCTGGGTCGGCTTGCCCCAGTCGACGTAGGCCGCGTCGACGTCGGTGGCGATGATCAGGATGTCGGCCACCAGCTCCTGGGCCAGCAGCGAGGAGCAGAGGTCCTTGTCGATCACCGCCTCGACGCCGCTGAGCTTCTTCCCGGCCTCGTCGTACATGGTCGGGATACCGCCGCCGCCAGCGCAGATGACGATGGTGCCTTTCTCCAGCAGCCACTTCACCGGGCGGATCTCGAAGATCCGCTTCGGCCGCGGGCTGGGCACCACGCGGCGGAACTTGTCGCCGTCCGGGGCGATGCTCCAGCCCTTCTCGGCGGCCAGGCGCTCGGCTTCTTCCCTGGAGTAGACCGGGCCGATCGGCTTGGTCGGGTTCTGGAACGCCGGATCCTTACCGTCCACCTCGACCTGGGTGAGGATGGTGGCGAACGGCACTTCGAACGGCAGCAGGTTGCCCATTTCCTGTTCGATCATGTAGCCGATCATGCCCTCGGTTTCCGCGCCGAGGACGTCCAGCGGGTAGGGCGAGACCTTGTCGTAGGCGGCACCCTGGAGGGCCAGCAGGCCGACCTGGGGGCCGTTGCCGTGGGCGATCACCAGCTCGTTGCCGGGCGCCACCTTGGCGATCTGTTCGGCGGCGATCCGCACGTTTTCCCGCTGGTTGTCCGCGGTCATGGGTTCGCCACGGCGTAGCAGGGCATTACCGCCCAATGCGACGACGATACGCATATCGGTTACCTCCGGAAGGCGGCTGCGCCCGGCCGCGTGGGCCGGGGCGCAGGAGCGCGGTCAGATGTCGGCGAGGGTCGAGACGAGGATCGCCTTGATGGTATGCATGCGGTTCTCGGCCTGCTCGAAGGCGATGTTGTAGGGCGACTCGAAGACGTCCTCGGTCACCTCGATGCCGTTGGCCAGGTTCGGATACTGCTCGGCGATCTGCTTGCCGACCTTGGTCTCGCTGTTGTGGAACGCCGGCAGGCAGTGCATGAACTTGGCCCGCGGGTTGCCGGTGGCCTTCATGATCTCCATGTTGACCTGGTAGGGCAGCAGTTCCTTGATCCGCTCGCCCCAGGCTTCCACCGGCTCGCCCATCGACACCCAGACGTCGGTGTGGACGAAGTCCACGCCCTTCACGGCTTCCTTCGGATCCTCGGTGAGGGTCAGCTTGGCGCCGCTTTCCTCGGCGAACTTCTTGCACTGGGCGACGAACTCGTCGTGCGGCCAGAGCGCCTTCGGCGCGGCGATGCGTACGTCCATGCCGAGCTTGGCGCCGATCAGCAGCAGGGAGTTACCCATGTTGTTGCGCGCGTCGCCCAGGTAGGCGTAGCTGATGTCGTGCAGCGGCTTGTCGCTGTGCTCGCGCATGGTCAGCACGTCGGCGAGCATCTGGGTCGGGTGGTATTCGTCGGTCAGGCCGTTGAACACCGGAACGCCGGCGAACTTCGCGAGTTCCTCGACGATTTCCTGCTTGAAGCCGCGGTACTCGATGGCGTCGTACATCCGGCCGAGAACCCGCGCGGTGTCCTTCATGCTCTCCTTGTGGCCGATCTGCGAGGAGTTCGGGTCGATGTAGGTGACGTTGGCGCCCTGGTCGTAGGCGGCCACCTCGAAGGCGCAGCGGGTGCGAGTGGAGGTTTTCTCGAAGATCAGGGCAATGTTCTTGCGCTTCAGGTGCTGCTGCTCGGTGCCGGTGTACTTGGCGCGCTTGAGGTCGCGGGACAGGTCGAGCAGGTAACGCAGCTCGCGGGTGCTGTGGTGCATCAGGCTGAGCAGGTTACGGTTGTGCATGTTGAAAGCCATGATTGATCTCCTTGTGGGAAGTCGGTGGGCGGCGCCCCTCCTGGGGACGCCGCCGTTCAGCTCGAGAGCGGGTTGTCTGTCAGTAGTCGATCGGGTCGCGGATGATCGGGCAGGTCATGCAGTGGCCGCCGCCGCGACCGCGACCCAGTTCGCTGGCGCTGATGGTGATGACCTCGACGCCGGCCTTGCGCAGCAGGGTGTTGGTGTAGGTGTTGCGGTCATAGCCGACCACCACGCCCGGCTCCAGGCAGACCACGTTGTTACCGTCGTCCCATTGCTCGCGCTCGGCGGCGAAGCTGTTGCCGCCGGTCTCGACCACGCGCAGTTTCTTCAGGCCGAGGGATTCGGCGACCACTTCGAGGAAGGTTTTCTCCTCGCGGCGGATGTTCATGCCGTAGGGGCTGCTCGGATCGGGGCGCAGGCTGAAGGGCACGATTTCCTTGACCACTTCCGGGAAGACCGTGACCAGGTCGCGGTCGCAGAAGCTGAACACGGTGTCCAGGTGCATCGCGGCGCGGGACTTCGGCAGGCCGGCGACGATCACCCGCTCGGCGGCGCCCTTGGCGAACAGCGACTGGGCGACCTGACCGATGGCCTGGCGCGAGGAGCGCTCGCCCATGCCGATCAGGACCACGCCGTTGCCGATCGGCATCACGTCGCCGCCTTCCAGGGTCGAGGAGCCGTGGTCCTTGTCCGGGTCGCCGTACCAGATCTCGAATTCGGCGTTGGCGAACTCGGGATGGAACTTGTAGATGGCGGTGGTCAGCAGGGTTTCCTGTCGTCGCGCCGGCCAGTACATCGGGTTCAGGGTCACGCCGCCGTAGATCCAGCAAGTGGTGTCGCGGGTGAACTGGGTGTTCGGCAACGGCGGCAGCAGGAAGCTGGAATGGCCCAGGTACTCGCGGTACATCTTGAGGATGTCGGCGCCTTCGCTGGCGGGCAGGTCGTCAGCGGCGACGCCGCCGATCAGGTACTCGGCCAGCTTGCGCGGCTCCAGGCTCTCCAGCCAGGAGCGCAGCTCGCTGGTCAGGCCCAGGCCGACGCTGTCGGCGGTGATCTTGCGATCGAGGATCCACTTCAGCGCTTCCGGGTTCTGGATGGTCTCGGTCAGCAGATTGTGCATCTCGAGGACGTCGATGCCGCGCTCGCGCATCTTGGTGACGAAGTCGAAGTGGTCGCGCTTGGCCTGGTTCACCCAGATCACGTCGTCGAACAGCAACTCGTCGCAGTTGCTCGGGGTCAGGCGCTGGTGGGCGAGTCCGGGCGAGCAGACCATCACTTTGCGCAGTTTGCCGGCTTCGGAGTGGACGCCAAGTTTGGTTTTTTCCGTGCTCATTTCACGTCTCCAGTGGAGTAATCAGAGGGTGAGGAAACCGTCGTAGAGGCCGTAGGCAGCCACCAGGGCGCCAATGACGACTGCGGCGAAGATCAGTTTTTCGATTCCGGTGAAGATCGGCTGGCCGACCTCGTGCTTGGCCTTGGCGAAAAGGATCGCGCCGGGCGCATACAGCAGGGCGGACAGCAGCAGGTACTTCAGGCCCCCGGCGTAGAGCAGCCAGACCGCGTAGGCCACGGCGATGCCGGCGATGACCAGGTCCTTGCTGCGTTCGCGGGCATCGTTCTCGTAGGTCTCGCCCTTCAGGGTCAGCAGCAGGCCATAGGCGGCGGACCAGAAGTACGGGATCAGGATCATCGAGGTGGCCAGGAGCAGCATCTTGGTGTACGGGTCCATGCCGTCCGGGTCGCCCGAGGTGAAGAACACCACCACCAGGAACACCTGTACGCAGATGTTGGTCAGCCACAGGGCGTTGGCCGGCACCTGGTTGGCGTTCTCGCGGCGCAGGAACTCCGGCATGGTGTGGTCCTTGGCGGCGGCGAACATGATCTCGGCGCACAGCAGCACCCAGGAGAGCAGCGCGCCCAGCAGCGAGATCAGCAGGCCGACGCTGATCAGCACGGCGCCCCAGTGGCCGACCACATGCTCGAGTACCAGCGCCATCGACGGGTTCTGCAGCTTGGCCAGTTCCGGCTGGGTCATCACGCCCATGGACAGCACGTTGACCAGCACCAGCAGGAGCAGGACGGTGATGAAGCCGATCACGGTGGCCTTGCCGACGTCGGAACGTTTTTCCGCGCGGGAGGAGAAGATGCTCGCGCCCTCGATGCCGATGAACACCCAGACGGTGACCAGCATCATGTTGCGCACCTGGTTCATCACGCTGCCCAGGTCCGGGTTGCTCTTGCCCCAGATGTCGGCGGTGAAGATGTCCAGCTTGAAGGCGAACAGGCAGATCAGGATGAACAGGAACAGCGGCACGACCTTGGCCACGGTGGTGACGGTGTTGATGAACGCCGCCTCCTTGATCCCGCGCAGCACCAGGAAGTGCAGGGCCCAGAGCAGGACCGAGGCGCAGACGATCGCCGCGACGGTGTCGCCCTTGCCGAAGATCGGGAAGAAGTAGCCGAGGGTGCTGAACAACAGGACGAAGTAGCCGACGTTGCCCAGCCAGGCGCTGATCCAGTAGCCTCAGGCCGAGGAGAAACCCATGTAGTCGCCGAAGCCGGCCTTGGCGTAGGCGTACACGCCGCCGTCGAGTTCGGGCTTGCGGTTGGCGAGGGTCTGGAAGACGAAAGCGAGGGTGAGCATGCCGACGGCGGTGATCGCCCATCCGATCAGGACGGCGCCGACATCGGCGCTGGCTGCCATGTTTTGCGGAAGGGAGAAGATGCCCCCTCCGATCATCGAGCCGACAACCAGAGCCGTTAGCGCTCCTAGTCGGAGTTTTTGGCTGGATTCTTGGGACATTTTCGGAATCTCCCTATAGGAATTGAGAGTGAAGCCATTAGGCGGCAGCGGCTATTGTTGAATGCTGATCCACGTCAATAGCTTCCTACTCAAAGTAATTAGATGACGCATTCCTGTAAGTTGCGAGTGCCAAAGATAGAAGAGGAATCTAAGACCTGCCCGCAATAGGGCGGTTTTTTCATGTGATAGGGGAAGTCTTGCCATCCGCTACGGGGAAAGCTTGAAATTGCTCGAAATCGGGCTATAAGCCGCGGATCAAGCCGGATCGTTGATGCCGATCAATGAATTTCGCGAGACGGTATTCTGACTTTCAGGTGGGTGGTCGCCGGCTTGTTGACGGTCCGTCGAAAAACCGCCGCGACTTTCCAGGGAAGTGTTGCAGTATTTCGAGAGGAGTATTTTTTATTTATAAGTAAAAATAATTTTCCGCTCTTATCAAAGAACGAAAAAGCACAAGGAAAGAAATGAAGAAGCCCGGCGTTCGCCGGGCTCTTCATTTGGGCTTCAGGGTATGAAGACCGCTGGGGGGACGGGATCGCCGCCCACCCGCCGCGCGTGCTGGCGCACGTCGGCACAGGGGAAGGGGCCGCCATCCGGTTCGTGGCCGAAGGGCGCGGTTCGCTGGGCGAACCGAAAGCCGGTGCCAGGGGCACTGCGAGCGATTGAGCAAGCGGCGTGCCAGCCATCGACAGGTGGCCCGGCCCGTCAACTGCGGGGCACGGGCCTGCGGCATGAGCGGATTTTTGCCGAAGGCCCGAGCGCAGGGCGGGGTTTTCCGCCGTCGTTACCGTTCCGTCAGCTCATCCCCAGCCAGTTCGGCAATGCCAGGGATACCGCCGGGATGTAGGTCACGATGATCAGGAACACCAGCAGGATCATCAGCCACGGCAGCGCTGCGCGGATGGTCGCGCCCAGCGGCATGCCGGTGACCGCCGAGGTGACGAACAGGTTGAGCCCGACCGGCGGCGTGATCAGGCCGATCTCCATGTTCACCACCATGATGATGCCGAGGTGGATCGGATCGATGCCCAGCTCCATGGCGATGGGGAAGAAGATCGGCGCCAGGATCAGGATGATCGCCGAAGGCTCCATGAAGTTGCCGGCGATCAGCAGCACGATGTTCACCACCAGCAGGAACATCCATGGCGAAAGTCCCAGTTCCGTGACCCAGCTGGCGATGCTCTGCGGTATCTGCTCGGTGGTCAGCACGTGGGCGAAGAGCATGGCGTTGGCGATGATGAACATCAGCATGATGGTCAGCTTGCCGGACTCCAGCAGCACCTTCGGGCATTCGCTCAGGCGCATGTCGCGGTAGACGAACAGTGCGACGAAGGCCGAGTACACCGCGGCGACGGCGGCGGCCTCGGTGGGGGTGAAGGCGCCGGAATAGATGCCGCCGAGGATGATCACCATCAGCAGCAGCCCCCACAGCGCCTTGCGCGCGCTGGCCAGCCATTCGCGCAGACTGACCCTTGGCATGGCGGGCAGCTTCTTGACCCGGGCGACGATGTAGATCACCACCATCAGGATCAGTCCCAGCAGCAGCCCCGGAACCACGCCGGCGATGAACAGCTTGCCCACCGAGGTCTCGGTGGCGGCGGCGTAGACCACCATCACGATCGATGGCGGGATGAGGATGCCGAGGGTGCCGGCGTTGCAGACGATCCCGGCGCCGAACGCCTGTGGATAACCCGAGCGGACCATGCCGGCGATGGCGATCGAACCCACTGCCGCCACCGTTGCCGGAGACGAGCCGGATAGCGCGGCGAAGAGCATGCAGGCGAGCACCGCGGCGATCGCCAGGCCGCCACGGATGTGTCCGACGCAGGCGTTGGCGAAGTCGATCAGGCGCCGCGCCACGCCACCGGTGGTCATGAACGCGCCGGAGAGCAGGAAGAACGGGATCGCCAGCAGGGTGTAGTGCTCGGAGGTCTCGAACAGCTTGATCGCCAGCGAGCGTACCGAGTCCGGGCTGAACAGGAGGATCGTCAGTGCGCCGGAGAGACCCAGGGAGACGGCGATCGGCACGCCGATGAACATCAGCAGGAAGAGCAGCAGGAAGAGGAACAGAATGGTCATGCCTTGGGCTCCTCGTGCTCGGTCAGCTTCAGCGCGTCGGCAGCCTCGTCGGCCAGTCCCAGTCCGGTCTGGCGGTTGCGCAGGATGCGCACGAGGATCTCGGCGAAACGGATGAACACCAGGGCGAAGCCGACCGGCACGATCAGGCCGATGTGCCATTGGCGGATGCCGAAGTGGTCGAGGTCCTCGGCGCCGAT
>NZ_KV800303.1:115693-152645 GCF_001810205.1 Pseudomonas sp. HMSC076A11
AAGTGGTCGAGGTCCTCGGCGCCGATGCCGGCGATGAACAGGGTCTTCACCCAGTCGTAGCTGGCCACGCAGAGCAGGCCGGCGTAGCCGAGGCAGGCCAGGCAGGCGATCACGCCGAGCACTCGCTGTACCGGTCGCGAGGCCAGCTTCACCAGCACGTCCACGCCGAGGTGCCCGGCGGTGCGTACGCCGTAGGCGATGCCGAGGAAGATCAGCCAGGCGAACAGGGCCTTGGTCAGGGCGTTGCTCCAGGTCATCTCCTGGGCCAGGGTGAGGACCCCATCGCCGATGGCGAGCAGCGTCTCGTTGCCGCCCTCCCAGAGATCGGCGAGATCGTAGAGCAGCGTATAGAGGTTATTGAGGACTACATAAACGAAGGTAACCAGCGTCATGGCGGCGAGGAGGAAGGCGATCAGGCCTTCCTCCAGGCGCGCCCAGACGCGCGCGAGCGCGTGCATGGGCTTTCCCTCTTCTTCTTATTGGGCCTGGTTGGCGGCTTCGGCGGCCTTGATCAGGTCGGCGCCGATCTCGCCTTCGAACTTCTTCCACACCGGCTGCATGGCCTTGCGCCATTCGGCCCGCTGTTCGGGAGTGAGTTCGATGATCTCGCTGGTCTTGGCCTCGACGATGCGCTGCTTGTCGCCCTGGTTGAGCGCCTCGGCCTGCTTGTTCACCTCCACGGTGACCTCGTCCATGGTCTTGGCCAGCACGCCGCGCACGTCTTCCGGCAGGCCGTTCCAGAACTTGGTGTTGGTGATCACCATGTAGTCCAGCACGCCGTGGTCGGACTCGGTGATGTACTTCTGCACTTCGTGCATCTTCTGCGAGTAGATGTTCGACCAGGGGTTCTCGGTACCGTTGACCACGCCGGTCTGCAGGCCCTGATAGACCTCGGCGAAGCTCATCTTGCGCGGGTTGGCGCGCACCGCCTTGAACTGTTCCTCGAGCACCTTGGAGGCCTGCACGCGGAACTTCAGGCCGCGGGCGTCCTTCGGCTCGCGCAGGGGCTTGTTGGCGGACAACTGCTTCATCCCGTTGTGCCAGTAGCCGAGGCCAGTGATGCCCTTGTCCTGCATCGAGGTCAGCAGCTCCTTGCCCTGCGGGCTCTGCTGGAAGCGGTCGACCGCCTGGATGTTGTCGAACAGGAACGGCAGGTCGAAGATCTGCAATTTCTTGGTGTACTGCTCGAACTTGGCCAGCGACGGCGCGATGATCTGCACGTCGCCCAGCAGCAGGGCTTCCATCTCCTTGCCGTCGCCGAACAGCGACGAGTTCGGGTAGACCTCCACCTTGACCTTGCCCGGCAGGCGTTCCTCCACCAGTTTCTTGAACAGCAGCGCACCCTGGCCCTTGGGCGTGTGCTCGGCGACGACGTGGGAGAACTTGATGACGATCGGGTCGGCTGCCTGGACGATTCCGGCGACGGTCAGGGAAAGTGCGCAGACGAGCGCCTTCGCGGTGTGCTTGAGCATGAGACTTCCTCTTTGTTCTTGTCTGTCTTTTATGAAGAGGACGGGTGTCCTCTCGGCGTGGCCGAACAAGGGAAGTCTAGGCAGCGCAGCGGCAGATGCTGCGTGAATCGGAAAAGCGCCTGGTCTTCTGCTTGTTGGAACGCTCGGGAAGCCGTGAGCAAGCCCTGTGCCAGTCGGGCAAGGGTACGCAGGGGAGATGCTGCGGGCGCGGATGGCGAACGGTTGGCGGTAATCCGCCATTCATTCGCCATCATCTGGCGGATTTTCGCCAGGCGTGTTGAACGGCAGGCCGTGCTTGCGCAGCTTGTCGTGCAGGGTCTTGCGCGGGATACCGAGGGCCTCGGCGACGCTGCGCAGCGAATTGTGCGGGCGTTCCAGTTCGGCAGCGATCAGCGAGCGCTCGAAGGCCTCGACCTTGGCGCTGAGGTTGTGCGGCTCGTCGGCGGCGTCGGGCAGGACTCCGTCGTCCAGGCTCAGGCCGAGACCCAGGGCGAAGCGCTCGGCGGCGTTCTGCAATTCGCGCACGTTGCCCGGCCAGTCGTAGGCCAGCAGCCGCGCCGACTGGCCGGCGTCCAGTTCGCGTGGCGTCAGGCCATGACGCATGGCGCCGGCTTCGGCGAAATGGCGGAACAGCAGCGGGATGTCTTCGCCGCGCTCGCGCAGCGGTGGAATGCGCAGGCTGGCGACGTTGAGGCGGTAATAGAGGTCGGCGCGGAAGCGGCCCTGGTCGGCGGCCTGGCGCAGGTCTTCCTTGGTTGCCGCGATGATGCGGATATCCAGCGGGATCAACTGGTTGGAGCCGAGCCGCTCGACTACCCGTTCCTGCAGCAGGCGCAACAGCTTGACCTGCACGTCCAGGCTCATGCTCTCGATCTCGTCGAGGAACAGGGTGCCGCCATTGGCGTACTCGAACTTGCCGATGCGGCGCTTCTGCGCGCCGGTGAAGGCGCCGGCCTCGTGACCGAACAGTTCGCTTTCCACCACCGATTCGGCGAGGGCGCCGGCGTTGATCGCGACGAACGGTCCGTCGCGTCTGCTCGACAGGTCATGCAGGGCCCGCGCGACCACCTCCTTGCCGGCGCCGGTTTCGCCAAGGACCAGCACGTCGGCCTGGATCGCCGCCAGCGAGCCGACCTGCTCGCGCAGGCGCTGCATGCCGGCCGAGCGTCCGATCAGGCGCCCATGCAGTTCGTGGCGTTCGGCCAGGGCCAGGCGCAGGGTGCGGTTCTCCAGGACCAGCCGGCGCACCTCCAGGGCGCGGCGCACGCTGTCGAGCAGGGCGTCGCTGGGAAAGGGCTTTTCCAGGAAGTCGTAGGCGCCGCCGCGCATGGCCTGGACCGCCAGCGGCACGTCGCCGTGGCCGGTGATCAGGATCACCGGCAGGTCGGCGTCCTGTTCGTGCAATTGGCGGAGCAGTTCCATGCCATCGATGCCGGGCATGCGGATGTCGCTGACCACCACCCCGGGCCAGTCCTTGCACTGCGCGGTATCCAACTGGCGCGCGTCGTCCAGGGTCGCGACCTTGAGCCCGGCGAGGTCGAGCGTCTGGCGCAGGGCCTGGCGCAGGTGCGGATCGTCGTCGATCAGCAGGACCTGGGTCTGGGCATCGAATGGCGCGAAGGGACTCATGCGCGGGTTTCCTCCTGGGGCATGGCGGCGACGCCGGGAACTCCCGGCAGCAAGTGCAGGCGCACCACGGCGCCGCCTTCGAGATGGTTGCCCATTTCCAGGCGGCCGCCGAGGGCGCGCAATAGGTTATCGCAGATGGCCAGGCCGAGGCCGAGCCCTTTGGCGGTGGTCTTGGTGGTGAAGAAGGGTTCGTGGGCGTGGGCCAGGGCGTCCTCGGAAAACCCCGGGCCGTTGTCGCGCAGGGTCAGGATCACGCCGTGCTGGTCCTGGCTGGCGATCACCCACAGGCGCCGCGGCGGAGCTTTCTCGGCGAGCGCGTCGAGGGCATTGGTGAGCAGGTTGCCGAGGATCTGCCGCAAGCGGGTCTCGCCGGCCTGGACCCACAGTGGGGCGTCCGGCACGTCGCGCAGCAGTTCGACGTTCATCGCCCGCCGCCGACTGGCGAGCATCGACAGGGCGTCCTCGATCGCCGGCTGCAGCTGCACGTTCTCCGGCGCCCGGCGCGCACCGCGGGCATAGGCCTTGAGGTGGGCGATGATCGAGGCCATGCGGGTGGTGAGGTCGCTGATCTGCTCGAGATTGCCGCGGGCGTCCTCGGTGCGCTGGTGGTCGAGCAGCACCCGGGCGTTGTCGGCGTAGCTGCGGATCGCCGCCAGCGGCTGGTTGAGTTCGTGGCTGATGCTCGCCGACATGGTGCCGAGGGCCGTGAGCTTGCCGGCCTGGACCACTTCGTCCTGGGCGCGCATCAGCTCGCGCTGGGCCTGCTCGCGTTCGTGGACTTCCTGCTGCAACTGCGCGTTGGCGTTCTCCAGCTCGCGGGTGCGTTCCAGTACGCGCTCTTCCAACTGGCGCTTGGCCTCGGCCTCGAGAGCGATGCGGTCCAGGTAGTGACGGCGGCTGAGGGTCAGCAGGGTAAGCAGCAGGAGCAGGGCGAGCAGGGTCGCGCCGCCGATCAGCAGGACGCTGCGCACCGGCCGCTCGATGAGGGTGCGGGGGGCGTAGATGCTTACCGTCCAGCCGGTTTCCGGCAGCGTCCGGCTCTGGCTGAGCCAGGCGCTCTGTTGCAGGCGCAGGGGCTTCGGGTCCTGCACCGGGTAGGGGATGTTGGCGTGGATCTCGTCGCGCTCCGCCGCGCTCAGCGGCCGACTGGCATGGAAGCGCCAATCCTCGCGCGAGGAGAGGATCACCACGCCGTAGTTGTCTATCACCAGCAGTTGCTCCGGGGAATTGCCCCAGAGCCGTTCGATGTGTTCGAGATCGACCTTCACCACCAGCACGCCGATGATCCGCGAGCCTTCCTTCACCGCACTGGCGAAGTAGTAGCCGCGCTTGATCGAGGTGGTTCCCAGGCCGAAGAAGCGCGCCAGGCGGCCCTGCATGGCCTCGCGATAATAGGGGCGGAAGGCGAAGTTGCGGTGGACGAAACTGTCCGCCTGGGCCCAGTTGGAGGCGACCTGGGTGGTGCCGTCCGGTTGCAGCAGGTAGATCACGTCGGCGCCGGTGCGTCGGCGGATGTCGGCCAGCGCCTCGTTGGCGATCTTCTGCAGCAGCGGGTCGCCAGGTTGTTGCAGGGCCTGGCGCAGCACCGGCAGGCCGCCGAGGATCTGCGGCAGTTCTTCGTAGCGGCGCAGCGTGCCGAGCAGGTTGGCGACGTAGAGGTCGAGCGTCTGGCGGTTCTGCTCGGCCAACTGCTCGCTGTAGTAGCGCTCGGCGAAATATTGCAGGGGCCAGAGCAGCGGCGCGAGAAGCAGGGCGAGGATGACCAGCGAGCGCCAGCGATGGAAATAGGCTTTCAAGACGAACAACCTGCCGTGGCTGCGAGTATCCGGGGCATCCCGGACGGGATGCCCTAAATTATCACGCCTTGCGCCGAGTCCGGTCGCTCCCTGCCGTTCAGGGGAAGCAGTCGGCGTCGGCGAATGCCTTGCCCTGGCGGTCCTTCTCCGAAAGCAGGGGGGCATCCTGCAGCGGCCAGTCGATCTTCAGCTCGGGATCGTTCCAGACGATGCAGCGTTCGTGTTCCGGTGCCCAGAAGTCGGTGGTCTTGTAGAGGAACTCGGCGTATTCGCTGAGCACCACGAAGCCGTGCGCGAAGCCGGCCGGAATCCACATCTGGCGCTTGTTCTCCGCGCTCAGGCGTTCGCCTACCCAGTGGCCGAAGGTCGGCGAGCCGCGACGCAGGTCGACGGCCACGTCGAATACCTCGCCGAGGGTGGCGCGCACCAGTTTTCCCTGGGCTTGCCGGATCTGGTAGTGCAGGCCGCGGAGGACGCCACGGGCGGAACGCGAATGGTTGTCCTGGACGAAGCTGACCGGATGACCGCAGGCCTCCTCGAAGGCGCGCTGGTTGTAGCTTTCGAAGAAGAATCCGCGATCGTCGCCGAACACCCGGGGTTCGAAGAGGATGACGTCGGGGATTGCCAGGCGGGTCGCTTTCATCAGTACACGGTTCCAGTCAGCAGGCGCTTGAGGTATTGGCCGTAGCCGTTCTTGGCCAGCGGCGCGGCGAGTTTTTCCAGTTGCGCGGCGTCGATCCACTTCTGCCGGTAGGTGATCTCTTCCGGGCAGGCCACCTTGAGACCCTGGCGGTTCTCCAGGGTGGCGATGAACTGGCCGGCCTCGAGCAGCGAATCGTGGGTGCCGGTATCCAGCCAGGCGTAGCCGCGGCCCATGATCTCCACGCTGAGCTGGCCGCGCTCCAGGTAGGCGCGGTTGACGTCGGTGATCTCCAGCTCGCCGCGCGGCGAAGGCTTCAGGTCCCTGGCGATGTCCACCACCTGCTGGTCGTAGAAATACAGGCCGGTGACCGCGTAGTTCGACTTCGGCTTCAGTGGCTTCTCTTCCAGGCTGATGGCCTTGCCGCCCTGGTCGAACTCGACCACGCCGTAGCGCTCCGGGTCCAGCACGTGGTAGGCGAAGACGCTGGCGCCGGTCTGGCGCTGCGAAGCGCTGCCGAGCAACTCGTGGAAGTCGTGGCCGTAATAGAGGTTGTCGCCCAGGACCAGCGCGCTGAGGTCGTTGCCGATGAACGACTCGCCGATCAGGAAGGCCTGGGCCAGGCCGTCCGGCGACGGTTGCACGGCATATTGCAGGTCCAGGCCCCAGTTCGAACCGTCGCCCAGCAACTGCTGGAAGCGTGGGGTGTCCTGTGGGGTCGAGATGATCAGTATCTCGCGGATGCCCGCCAGCATCAGGGTACTGAGCGGGTAGTAGATCATCGGCTTGTCGTACACCGGCAGCAACTGCTTGGAGATGGCCAGCGTTGCCGGGTGCAGGCGGGTGCCCGAGCCTCCGGCGAGGATGATGCCCTTGCGTTTCATAGTGGTCCCTGCTCGCTCAGTTCCTGGATCATGCGTCCGGCATGGTAGCGCCAGTCGGGCAGTACCAGGCCGAAGACCTGTTGCAGCTTGTGGTTGTCGAGGCGCGAATTGGCCGGACGCTTCGCCGGCACCGGGTAGTCCTCGGTGGCGATCGGCAGGACCCGCTGCGGCGTCGCCTGCAACTCCCAGCCCCGCTCCAGCGCCTGTTCGATGACGAAGCGCGCATAGAGGTGCCAGGACGTCTCGCCGCTGGCGACCAGGTGGTAGGTGCCGCTGGCCCGTGCTGCCAGCTCGACATCCCAGCGCAGGCGCTGCAGGGCCTGGGCGGTGACGTCGGCGATCAGCTCGGCGCTGGTGGGCGCTCCGAACTGGTCGGCCACGACCTTGAGTTCGTCGCGTTGCCCGGCCAGGCGCAGCATGGTCTTGGCGAAGTTTCCGCCGCGCGCGGCGTAGACCCAGCTGGTGCGGAAGATCAGGTGGCGGCAGCCGCTGGCGCGGATGGCCTGCTCGCCTTCCAGCTTGGTCTGCCCGTAGACGCTCAGCGGGCCGGTCGGCGCGTCCTCGGCGAAAGGCGTGCTGCCCGCGCCGTCGAACACGTAGTCCGTGGAGTAATGCACCAGCCAGGCGCCGCAGCCCGCGGCCTCCTCGGCCAGTACCGCGACGGCGCGGGCATTGATCAGGCGGGCGTTGTCGGCATCGCTCTCGGCCTTGTCCACCGCGGTGTAGGCACCGGCGTTGACGATGAACTGCGGCCGCTCGGCGCGAACCAGTCGCGCCAGGCCTTCGGGGTCGGCGAGATCGGCGCGCCGGCGGTCACAGACCAGCAGTTCGCCCAGCGGCGCCAGGGCGCGCTGCAGCTCCCAGCCGACCTGGCCGTTGGCGCCGAGGAGAAGGATCCGGTTCATGCGTACTGCTTACCCACCCACTCGCGGTAGGCACCGCTGGTTACGTTGGCCACCCAGTCCTGGTTGTCCAGGTACCAGCGCACGGTCTTGCGGATGCCGGTCTCGAAGGTTTCCGCCGGCTTCCAGCCCAGCTCGCGCTCCAGGCGCGTGGCATCGATGGCGTAGCGGCGATCATGGCCCGGACGATCCTTGACGAAGGTGATCTGCTCGCGATAGCTGCGGCCGTCGGCGCGCGGCTGCTCCTGGTCGAGGATGGCGCAGAGGGTCTCGACCACGTCGAGGTTGGCCTTTTCGTTCCAGCCGCCGACATTGTAGGTCTCGCCCAGTTGCCCGGCTTCGAGGACCCGGCGGATGGCGCTGCAATGGTCCTTGACGTAGAGCCAGTCGCGGATCTGCTGGCCGTCGCCGTAGATCGGCAGCGGCTTGCCGGCCAGGGCGTTGTGGATCACCAGTGGGATGAGCTTTTCCGGGAAGTGGTAGGGGCCGTAGTTGTTCGAGCAGTTGGTGGTCAGCACCGGCAGCCCATAGGTGTGGTGATAGGCCCGCACCAGGTGGTCGGAGGCCGCCTTGGACGCCGAGTAGGGACTGTTCGGCTCGTAGCGGTTGTTCTCGGTGAAGGCCGGATCGCTCGGTGCCAGCGAGCCATAGACTTCGTCGGTGGAGACGTGGAGGAAGCGGAATGCCGCCTTCGCTTCCGGCTCCAGCGCGCCCCAGTAGGCGCGCACTTCTTCCAGCAGGCGGAAGGTGCCGACGATGTTGGTCTGGATGAAGTCCTCGGGGCCGTGGATCGAGCGGTCCACATGGGATTCCGCGGCGAAGTTGAGGATCGCCCGCGGCTGGTGCTCGGCGAGCAGGCGGGCTACCAGCTGGCTATCGCCGATATCGCCGGCGACGAAGGTGTGCCGGGCGTCGCCGTCGAGGCTGGCGAGGTTCTGCCGGTTGCCGGCGTAGGTGAGCTTGTCGAGGCTGACCACCGGCTCGTCATGCAGGGCCAGCCAGTCGAGCACGAAATTGGCGCCGATGAAGCCGGCGCTGCCGGTCACGAGAATCGTCATGAGTCATACCTTGTTCAAGCAGTGGTTGTCCGTAGGGCTGCTTCGACACGTCCCGCCAAGGTGTACCAATCGATCGTGAAGACGACGATTAGTACGGGAAAAATGGCGATCCTGCCAACCCCAGATCTGGTAGGTGCATCTGACCCGGCATTCTATTCGAAGTGCCATCACTGGGTAGAAAGGAAGCAGGATAAAACAAAAAGCCCCGCGCGAGGCGGGGCTTTTCGGGATTCATGGTGCCGGCACCAGGAGTCGAACCCGGGACCTACTGATTACAAGTCAGTTGCTCTACCAGCTGAGCTATACCGGCGAAGAGGGCGACATTATAGCCAGCCGCCGCCAGGAGTAAACCACTGATTTTCCTGCCCGAATGCCGTTCGTCCTCAGTGCCCGGAGGCGGCCGCGCCGGGCTTGGCGCCGAACGGCGGGCGGGCCAGCCAGATGATCACCAGCAGGGCGAGGAACAGCCAGCCGAGCATGGTGAAGTAGTCGATGGTGGACATCATGTAGGCCTGGCTCTGCACCATCCGGTCGAGCAGCGCCGCGTTCGCCTGGGTGTTGCCGCCGAGCTGGGCGAGGGTTTCGTGGGTGGCCGGGTCGTAGAGGCTGATGTTTTCGCTGAGGTAGGCGTGGTGTTGCGTGGCGCGGCGGTTCCAGATCCAGGTGGTCAGCGAGGCGGCGAAGCTGCCGCCGAGGGTGCGCAGGAAGGTGGCCAGGCCGGAGCCGTCGGCGATCTGGTCGGGGGGCAGGTCGGAGAGCAGGATGCTCAGGATCGGCATGAAGAAGAACGCCACGCCGAGCCCCATGATCAACTGCACGATGGCGATGTGCTGGTAGTCGACCTCGGTGGTGAAGTTGGCGCGCATGAAGCAGGTGATGGCCATCGCCAGGAACGACAGGCCGGCGAGCATGCGCAGGTCGAAATGGTTGGCGTAGCGGCCGACCAGCGGCGAGAGGAACACCGGGAGGATGCCGATTGGCGCGGCGGCCAGCCCGGCCCAGGTGGCGGTGTAGCCCATCTGGGTCTGTAGCCATTGCGGGAGCAGCAGGTTGATGCCGAAGAACGCGGCATAGCCCAGCACCAGCGCCAGGGTGCCGGCGGCGAAGTTGCGGTGGGCGAACAGGCGCAGGTTGACGATCGGATGGCGGTCGGTGAATTCCCAGATGATGAAGAAGGCCAGGGCGATCGCCGCGATCAGCGCGCCGCCGACGATGAAGTTCGACTCGAACCAGTCCAGGTCGTTGCCCTTGTCGAGGACGATCTGCAGGGCGCCGACGCCGATCACCAGGGCGATCAGGCCGACGTAGTCCATCGGCGCCTTCTTGATCACCACCGGGCGTGCCTTCAGTTGCTGGTAGACGACGAAGGCGGCGAACAGGCCGACCGGCACGTTGATGAAGAAGATCCACGGCCAGCTGTAGTCGTCGGTGATCCAGCCGCCGAGGATCGGCCCGGCGATCGGCGCCACCACCGTGACCATCGCCAGCAGGGCCAGGGCCATGCCGCGCTTCGCCGGTGGGTAGATGGAGATCAGCAGGGTCTGGGTGATCGGATACAGCGGCCCGGCGACGAAGCCCTGCAAGGCGCGGAAGCCGACCAGAGAAGGCATCGACTGGGCGATGCCGCAGAGGAACGAGGCGAGTACGAACAGCAGCGCGGCGGCGATGAACAGGCGCACCTCGCCGACCCGCCGGGCCAGCCAGCCGGTCAGCGGCAGGGCGATGGCGTTGCTCACGGCGAACGAGGTGATCACCCAGGTGCCCTGTTCCGAACTCACCCCGAGGTTACCGGAGATGGTCGGCAGGGCGACGTTGGCGATGGTGGTGTCGAGCACCTGCATGAAAGTCGCCAGGGACAGGCCGATGGTCGCCATCACCAGGCTGGGCGGGGAGAAGCTGCTGCTTTCGCTCATCTGGCGGGCTCAACGCTGGGCGGTCTTGCCGTGGTCTTCGGCGAGGTTGGCTTCGATCAGGCGTTCGATCAGCTTGTCGGCCGAGGCCAGTTGCTGCTGGTAGACATCGGTGGAGAACAGCGCTTCGCGCGGTGGCTGCTGGGCCAGGGCCGGGCCGCTCTGGTCGTGCAGGTCGACCTTGACGTCCATCGACAGGCCGATGCGCAGCGGATGCTTCTGCAATTCTTGCGGATCGATATGGATGCGCACCGGCACCCGCTGGACGATCTTGATCCAGTTGCCGGTGGCGTTCTGCGCCGGCAGCAGGGAGAACGCGCTGCCGGTGCCCACGCCGAGGCTGTCGACGGTGCCGCTGTAGCGCACGTCGCTGCCGTAGAGGTCGGAGCGGATTTCCACCGGCTGGCCGATACGCATGTGCTTGAGCTGGGTTTCCTTGAAGTTGGCGTCGAGCCAGATCTGGTCCAGCGGGACCACGGCCATCAGCGCAGTGCCCGGTTGCACGCGCTGGCCGACCTGTACGCTGCGCTTGGCGACGTAGCCGGTGACCGGCGCGACGATGGTCGAGCGGGCGTCGTCCAGGTAGGCCTGGCGCAGTTGCGCGGCGGCGGCCTTGACGTCCGGATGGGAGGTGATCTGGGTGTCGTCGACCAGCGCGCGATTGGTGTTCAACTGCTGTTCCGAGCTGGTCAGCGAGGCTTTCGCGCTGTCCAGGGCGTCGCGGGCGTGGGCTAGTTCCTCCTGGGAAATGGCGCCGTCGTCGGCGAGGTTCTTGCGCCGCTTGTAGTCGGCCTCGGCCTTGGCCAGCGCGACCTTGCGGGTGGCGACCTCGGCGCGATAGCCGTCGACGTTGCTGAACAGCCCGCGCACCTGGCGCACGGTGTGGGCCAGGTTGGCCTCGGCGCGTTGGAGGGCGATGTCGGCGTCGCTGGGATCGAACCTGACCAGTTCCTGGCCCTTGCGCACCAGGTCGCCGTCGTCGGCGCCGATGCTGACCACGGTGCCGACGATCTGCGGGGTGATCTGTACCACGTTGCCGTTGATGTAGGCGTCGTCGGTGTCCTCGTGCCAGCGGCCGTAGAAGAACTCCCAGGCCACGCTGGCCAGGGTGGCGAGAACGATCACGGCGAGCAGGATCAGCAACCAGCGCTTGCGCTTCGGGTTGCCGGCGGGGGTTTCGCTGTTGGCGGTAGTCATGGTGGGTGCCTCGTTCATTCTGCCGGCGCTTTCGCGGTAGCGAGCGCAGCGGAGCGGGAATCGGGTTGGAAACCGCCGCCCAGGGCCTGGACCAGCTGGACGGAAAGATCGATCTGCTGGCTCTCCAGGCTGGCCAGCTGGCGTTCGGTGACCAGCAGTTGCTGTTGCACGCTGAGGGCGTCGAGGTAGCTGCCGACGCCTTCGCCGTAGCGACGCATGGCCAGGTCGAAGTTGGACCTGGCGATATCGCGGGCCTGGCGCTGGTCGATCACCTGCTGTTCCAGGGAGCGCAACTTGCCGAGGTTATCGCTGACCTCGCCGAGGGCCTGGACCAGCGTCTTGTTGTACTGGCCGACGGCCAGGTCGTAGTCGGCGTCGCGTTCGGCCAGGTTGGCGCGGCGGCGGCCACCGTCGAAGATCGGCAGGGAGATCGCCGGCGCCACCTGGAAGAAGCGGCTCGGCGCCTGCAACACGTCGCTGGTGTGCAGGGCGGCGAGGCCGGCCATCGCGCCGAGATTGAGGTTGGGATAGAACTCGGTCTTCGCCGAGTCGATGTTGCGGCGCGCCGCCTCGACCCGCCAGCGCGCGGCAACGATGTCGGCGCGGCGGCCGAGCAGTTCCGCCGGGAGCACCGAGGGCAGGCTCAGGCTGGCCGGGTTCAGCGGTTGCGGGCGCTGCAGTTCGAGACCGCGATCGGGCCCCTTGCCCAGCAGCACGGCGAGGGCGATGCGGGCGCTGGCGATGTCCTGCTCGGCGGCGCTGAGCTGCTGGCGGGCAGTAGCCAGCTGGGTCTGCGTCTGTTGCAGCTGGACCTTGCTGTCGAGCCCGGCGCTCATGCGCTTCTGGCTCAGCTCGGTCATGCGCTGCGAGCGCTTCAGTTCTTCCTCGGCGAGATCGCGCACGGTAAAGGCGTGGGCGAGGTCGCTGTAGGCGCGGGCGATGCTTGCCGAGAGGCCGATGCGCGCGGCCTGGCTGTCGATCCGCGCGGCATTGGCCTGGCCGAGGGCGGCTTCCCAGGCGGCGCGCTCGCCGCCCCAGAGGTCGAAGTCGTAGTTGAAGCCGAGCGACAGGTACTTGATCGCCGAATAGCGGCCGCCGAGCGGTGCCGGGGCCACGCTGGTCGGCGCGCGGATGCCGGAGTAGCTGGCCTTGGCGTCCAGCGTCGGCTGGCGCGCGGCATCTTGCGCCTGGGCCGTTGCCGCCGCCTGGCGCGCACGCGCCTCGGCGATCTGCAGGTCGGGGGTGCCTTGCAGGGCTTCGCCGATCAGTTGGTCGAGCTGCCGGTCGCCGAGCCCGGTCCACCAGTCCTGGCGCGGCCAGGCCGCTGGCGAAAGGGCTACGCCTTCCAGGCTCCTCCCCGCCTGGAGGGCGCCTGCCGGTTGCGGGCGGGCGTTCGGTTCCAGGCCTTCGGAAGTGACGCAGCCGGCGGCCAGCAGTATCGCCGAGGCCAGCGCCAATCGCTGCGGCCAGGGATGGAGAGGAGGGAAGGGCATGGATCAGGACTCCTGCAGGCTGGCCCGCGGGCAGCCGGCGTGTAGCAGAACCTTGGTCAGCAGATGGGTCAGCGTCTGCAATTCTTCCGTGCTCAGGCAGGCGACCAGCTCGTTCATCGCCGCCGAGGCGATCAGCGGAAGCTGCTCCTGGACCTTCCGTCCCGCTTCGCTGAGATCCAGGCGCAGGCAACGGCGGTCTTCGGGACAGCGGCCGCGCAGCAGCAGCCCTTTTTTCTCCAGGCGCGTCAGCATGCGAGTCATCGAGCCGCTGTCCACCGACAGCTCGCGACACAGTTCGACCGGACTGTTGGCACGGTTGAGACCGACGAAGATCAGCACCTTGAACTGGGCGGCGGTTATGTCCAGCGCGGCGAGGTGCTTCTCGAGGATGCGGTCCTTGGTCGCGGCACTGACGCCGATGAGCTGGCCAATGGAGCCCTTGAAGGGAAAGTCGGAGGCGCTGTAGTGACCCATGGTGGAGGGGATCGCTGTCTAGGCAGGGAAAGTGTTTCAAAATAATACTGCCTAGGCAGCGATTAACAAGAGCTCAACCGTTGCAATAAAAGAACAATCCGTTCCTTCGAACGTCATGCGATGCCGTTTTGCAACTATTGTCGGTGCTGAAGTCCACTTTCGGATTAACCGGAAAGCCAGGCTTATGCACAAGTGGGCAAGGGATAGGAAGGAAACGCTCTAAGAATCGCTGCGGTTATCTCGGTTGTTATCAAGATATTGTTTTATATGGATTTTATTTTTTCTGTTCATTTTTTGAACAGCATTGACCGCCCCTGGATACGGGCCCCTCGGCAGATGTTTCCCAGAACTTGTCACCAGACTTATCCACAGGTTGTGTGGGCAACCATCCGGAACACCCGTATCAGCTGCGCTCCGCAAGGATCAGCAGGTTTCGCGGAGACAGGGAGGTCGGACAGAACTCGCCCAGGCGGATGCTATAGCCCTGTTCGACCAGATACAGGCAGCGGTCCAGCAGCAGCCAGAGTTCCAGCGGGCGGCGGAACAGGGCGCGCACCAGTTCCAGGTTGCGAACCATCGCCAGGCGCTTCCAGCCGGCCGCTTCCAGCGCCTGCCAGTCGCGCGCGGCCGGTTCGGGAAGTCCCTTGAGGGCGGCGAGTTCGCGACAGTAGTCGGCGTATGGACGTTCCAGCCAGGCCACCGGAAGGGAAGGCACGCTGAGGTACTGGTCGATTCCGCGTAGCTCGCGCTGCAGCAGGTCGAAACCCAGGCGCCGGGCCATCGACTGGTCGCGCTGGCGACGGACCCGTTGGCTGGCGGTGACTGTCTCGCTCAGGGGCAGGCGCAGGTCGTCAAGCGATAGCGCGAGCAGCGATCGGCCTGCTGTTTGCGAGAGTGGCTGGTAGAAAGGCCCCGGAATGCGGTTGTAGCAGCATGGCGCCACCGCCAGTTGGCGACAGCCGGCCTGGCTGGCCAGGCGCAGCAGGCGCAGGTGCAGTTCGCCGCAAGCGTGCAGGGCCACTGGCGTATGCCCGGGAAGCAGGCGCTCGGCGCAGTCCGCGGCCAGCACATCCTGGCGGAGGTGGTGGGCGGAGAGCCCCAGGCGGTCGCTCAGGCGCTGTCCGTCGGCGACCAGCGCGGGATCGTGTTCGAGGCAGGTCAGCGGTTGCCCCGCATGGGCCAGCAGGCGGCCCAGATGGCCCTTGCCGGAGCACCAGTCGAGCCAGTGGACGACCGGCCGGGCGAACTGCAGGCGCCCGGCGAACAGGCCGATCTGCTGCCACTTGCGTCCCGGTACGTCGACGTTGAAGCGGTTCGGTGCCTGCGGGCGTTCCGCCAATGGCAGTTCGCCGACCGCGCCCAGCGCCGCGGCTTGGGCGGCGAGCTGCGGATAAGGCGCGGGCGCGGCCAGGCGGGTGGGCTGGTTGTGCTCCGCGTCGGCCTGTTCGAGGCTGCGCCCGCGCAGCCAGGACGCCAGCTCGGTGTGTTCGGCTTCCCACGCCAGGGTCGGTTCGCTGAACGGGCGGGGTCGCCAGAGCCGCTGGTGTTCGAGGAGGAACGCGTCCAGCGCGAGGAAGCGCTGCGACAGGGCGTCGCCAGTGAGGAACGGGAAGGTTTCGGACACGATGCAAGCGGCAGCGGGAAAACGGGGCGGCGATTATAGCCGCCCCGCAGGCATCGGAAAGCGCCCGCTCAGCGGCCCTGGGTGGCGTCGACCCGCAACCAGCGTTCGATCAGGCGGAAGATCCGCGTCAGCACGATGGTGATCACCAGGTACAGCGCGCCGGCCAGGCAGAAGAACAGCATCGATTCGTAGGTGCGGGCGATGATGGTCCGGGCCATGCCCATGATGTCGAACAGGGTCACGGTGTAGACCACCGCGCTGGCCTTGAGCATCAGGATCACTTCGTTGCTGTAGGCCGGCAGGCCGATGCGCACCGCGCGCGGCAGGATGATGTGCCAGAGCGCCTGGCGCCGCGACATGCCGAGGGCGCGGGCGGCCTCCACCTCGCCGACCGGCACCGAGTGGATCGCGCCGCGGAGGATCTCGGCGATATAGGCGGCGGTGTGCAGGGTCATGGTCAGCAGCGCGCACCAGTACGGATCGCGCAGGTAGGGCCAGAAGGCGCTCTTGCGCACTTCCTCGAACTGCGCCAGGCCGTAGTAGACGATGAACAGTTGCAGCAGCAGCGGCGTGCCGCGGAAGAAGAAGATGTAGGCGTACGGCACCGCGCGCACGTACCAGTGCCGCGAGGCGCGGGCGATGCCCAGCGGCAGGGCCAGGGCGAGCCCGGCGACCACCGCGATCGCCAGCAGCTCCAGGGTCAGCGCCGCGCCCTGGAGCATCTTCGGCATCCACTTGAGGATCAGCTCCCACTCGCTCATAGCTCGTTCCTCACGAAACCACGGCCGGCGCGACGTTCGAGGAAGTGCAGGGCGACCATGATGACGACCGTGAGGCTCAGGTAGATGGCGGCCGCGGTCATGTAGAAGGTGAAGGGTTCCTTGGTCGCGTTGGAGGCGACCTGCGCCTTGCGCATGATCTCGTCGAGGGTGATCAGCGACACCAGCGCGGTGTCCTTCAGCAGGATCAGGTACAGGTTGCCGAGGCCGGGCAGGGCGACCCGCCAGATCTGTGGCAGGACGATGCGCCAGAATATCCGTCCGGGCGACAGGCCGAGCGCCTGGCCGGCCTCGCGATGGCCGCGCGGAATGGACAACAGCGCGCCGCGGAACACCTCGGTGGCGTAGGCGCCGAAGCACAGGCCGAGGGCCAGGGTGCCGGCGGCGAACGGCGAGAGCGCCAGGTCCGGCTTGCCGAAAAGGTCGCCGAGGGCGTTCAGGCCGCTCACCGTGCCGAAATAGATCATCAGTACCCAGAGCGTTTCCGGCACGCCACGGACGATGGTGGTGTAGGTGCCGCCGAGGAAACGCAGGGCCGCGTACTTCGACGTCTTCGCGATGGCGCCGAGGAGGCCGAGCAACAGCCCCACGCAGACCGCCGCCAGCGACAGCTTGAGGGTCATCCAGGTACCGGCGAGCAGTTGCTCGCCGAACCCATGCAGGTCGAGAATCATGAGAAGTCAGGCCTGAAGGCGGCCACCGCCGGGACGCGCCCGGCGGTGGCCTGGCTTGGCATCAATAGATGCTGAAGGGGAAGTACTTGTCGTTGATCTTCTTGTAGGTACCGTCGGCGACGATTTCCTTCAGCGCGGCGTTGAGCTTCTCGCGCAGCGGGTCGCCCTTGCGCACGGCGATACCGATCTTGTCGTTGTCGAACACCGGTTCGCCCTTGAACTCGAACTCCTTGCCGGCGTCGCTCTTCAGCCAGTCGTACTGCACGAACTTGTCGGCCAGCACGCCGTCCAGGCGCCCCGAGGAGAGGTCGAGGTAGGCGTTCTCCTGGGTGTCGTAGAGCTTGATGGTGACCACGTCGGCCATGTTGTCTTCCAGCCAGGTGCCGGCGATGGTGGCGCGCTGGGCGCCGATCACCTTGCCCTTCAGGGAGTCCTTGTCGGTCTTGAAGTCGACGCTCTTCGGCGCGACGAACTGCAGCTTGTTGGTGTAGTAGGGATCGGTGAAGTCGACTGCCTGCTTGCGCTCGTCGGTGATCGACATGGACGCGACGATGAAGTCGAACTTCTTGGCGTTCAACGCCGGGATGATGCCGTCCCAGTCGGAGGTCACCACCTCGCACTCGGTCTTCATCTTGGCGCACAGCGCCTTGCCGATGTCGAGGTCGAAGCCGACCGCCTGGCCGCTGGCATCGATGCCGTTGAAGGGCGGGTAGGCGCCTTCGGTGCCGATGCGCAGCTTGTCGGCGGCGCTGGCGTCGAGGGCGAAGGCCAGGGTTGCAGCGGCGGCCAGCAGGATCTTCTTATAGTTCTTCATGCGGTGTTGCTCCGTTAGCGGTGGCTGGACATGAACTGTTTGCAGCGCGCCGACTGGGGGTTTTCGAAAACCTGTTGCGGCGTTCCCTGCTCTTCTACCAGGCCCTGGTGGAGGAATACCACCTCGCTGGAAACCTGGCGGGCGAAGCTCATTTCGTGGGTGACCAGCAGCATGGTCCGGCCCTCTTCGGCGAGCGCACGGATCACGTTAAGCACTTCCTGTACCATTTCCGGGTCGAGCGCCGAGGTGGGCTCGTCGAACAGGATCACCTTGGGTTGCATGGCCAGGGTCCGGGCGATGGCCGCGCGTTGCTGCTGGCCGCCGGAAAGTTGCGCGGGATAGCTGTGGCGCTTGTCGGCGATGCCGACCTTGGCCAGCAGGCCCTCGGCGATCTCGATCGCTTCGGCCTTGCTCTTGCCCAGTACGCGACGTGGCGCCTCGATCACGTTGTCGAGGATGCTCATGTGCGGCCACAGGTTGAAATTCTGGAAGACGAAACCGAGTTCGCTGCGCAGCCGGTTGATCTGCTGGCTGTCGGCGGCGACCAGGTCGCCGTTCTTGCTCTTCTTCAGGCGCAGCTCTTCGCCGGAGACCAGGATCTGGCCCTGGTGCGGGTTCTCCAGCAGGTTGATGCAGCGCAGGAAGGTGGATTTGCCCGAGCCGGACGATCCGAGGATGGAGATCACGTCGCCGTCGCGGGCGGTGAGGGAGATGCCCTTGAGCACTTCGAGGTCGCCGTAGCGCTTGTGCAGGTTACGGATTTCCAGTGCGGGGGTGGCCTCGGCCATGGATTTTCCTCTTGTTATTCGGATTGGAAGGGCCTTCCTGGCGAAGGCAAGCTAGCACAGCGCTTCAACCGGAGCCAAGCAGGCGGCGTGCCTCTGGAGCGGGGTTGGCGGCATCTTGTCGCATCGCTGCAGTGCGCTGTCGCGTAGGAACAAAACTGTCGGCTTTCGAAGAAAACTCCTGGCGAACCCTGACCTGAAGCAGAGCCTGGAGGTCGGTGCGCGCCCCGTTCCCGGGCATGCGGGACCGCCTATGGAGCCGCCGGCGGCTGCTCCGCGCGCGGCTCCGCCAGCACCTTGGCGGCGGCCAGCGGCGGCGGTGGGGTGATGCCCATCGACACATAGATGCTGGTGAAGGTGTCCATGCCGATCTGTGCCGGTTTCACCCATTCCACCGGAACGTAGAGCAGGCCGCCGCCCACCGGGATCGGCGCGGTCGGCACCAGGATCGCGTAGTGCGCGCGGCCGTCCAGTTCCACCGCTTCGGGGTTGGGCATCAGCGCCAGCACGGCGGCGCCGTCGCCGCCGAAGAAACACCACACCGGACTCATCGCGGCGATGTCGGCGTCCTGTTTCTTGTCCAGCAGGCCGACGAAACGGTCGGCCAGGTTGTACAGGTTGCCGATCAGCGGGGTGCGCCGCAGGGTCAGGTCGAACAGGTTGGCCAGCGGCCGCTTCAGGCCTAGCTGTACGCCGAGGCCAAGCAGGTAGATGGCTACCAGCAGTAGCGCGGTACCGAGCAGGTAGGCCAGTGGCGAATCGCCGGCGAGCGGCTGGCCAATGGCGGCGAAGCCGCGACCGATCAGGCTGGATGGACCGACGAAGCGGTTCAGCAAGCTGACCACCCAGGCCAGCAAGGCTAGGGTGAGTACCAGCGGCAGCATCACCAGCAGGCCGGCGAGCCAGGTGGTGAGCAGGGAGTTGAAGCTTTTCTTCAGCATCGATCGGGGGTCCGGACAAGGTCCGCCTAGTCTATCGGCACTGCCTGGCTCACGCTCGGCCGTTCGCCGGGATGGGCGAAAGATCCGCCGCGGCGATTCGTCATTCCTTGTAGGCTGTGCGAGTCGCGTTCATTCCAGCAGGCCTTCACGGAGGGCGTATGGCGGAGAGAAAGACCCTGTTGCTGACCGGGGCGAGCCGCGGTATCGGGCATGCCACGGTGAAGTACTTCAATGCCGCGGGTTGGCGGGTGTTCACCGCGTCGCGGCAGAGCTGGGCCAGCGAATGTCCCTGGGCGGACGGCGAGGAAAACCACATCCATCTGGACCTGGAGGACATTCCCGGCGTCGAGGCCAGCCTGGAGCTGATCCGCGAGAAGCTTGGCGACGGCCGGCTCCACGCGCTGGTGGACAATGCCGGCATCTCGCCCAAGGGCGAAGGCGGCGAGCGCCTCGGTGTGCTGGAAACCGACTACGCCACCTGGCTGCGGGTGTTCAACGTCAACCTGTTCTCCACCGCGCTGCTGGCGCGCGGACTGTTCGCCGAGCTGAAGGCGGCGCAGGGAACGGTGATCAACGTGACCTCCATCGCCGGCTCGAAGGTGCATCCGTTCGCCGGGGTGGCCTACGCCACTTCCAAGGCGGCGTTGTCCGCGCTGACCCGCGAGATGGCCCACGACTTCGGCCCGCATGGGGTGCGGGTGAACGCCATCGCGCCGGGGGAGATCGACACCTCGATCCTGTCGCCGGGCACCGAGGAGATCGTCGAGCGCAGCATCCCGCTGCACCGCCTCGGCCGGCCGGAGGAGATCGCTTCGCTGATCTACTTCCTCTGCACCAGCGGCGCATCCTACGTGAATGGCGCGGAAATCCACGTCAACGGCGGGCAGCACGTCTAGGCGAACGGCGGAAAGCAAAAAGGCCCACCCGGAGGTGAGCCTTTTCGTCGTATTCATGGTGCCCAGGGACGGAATCGAACCGCCGACACGGGGATTTTCAATCCCCTGCTCTACCAACTGAGCTACCTGGGCAACGGGGCGCAATTAAACGGGTTTAGCGCGGCAGTGTCAACACCGGCGAAGAAATTTTTTTTGTTTTTTAACGCCTTACGATCCCCTCGCGGTTTCCGCCGGACTGCCGGGCCTCAGTTCCAGGCCTGGCGTTCCTCGTCGCGCAGCTCCACCGGCAGGCTCCGGCCTTCCTCGGCGGAGCGTCGTGCCAACTCCAGCAGGGCCATCAGCGCGCAGGCCTGTTGCGCCGACACCGGGTTGCGCGACTGGCCGCGGATGGCGGCGGCCAGCGCCTGGTAGTAGCGGCTCTGGTCGCCTGCCGGGGTGACCAGCGACTGGCGCAGGCCCTGGCCATCGATGTGCTGCAGCAGGTCGGGATCGCGGCCCCAGCCGGCGGAACCGGGGTGCAGTCCCTGGAGCAGTTGCGCTTCCTGGATGTCGGCGCCGGCCTTGAGCAGGCTGCCGTGGTCGCCGTGCACATTGAAGCGTGGCGCCGGATTGGCGGCGAGCATGCTGGCGCGCAGCGCTACCTGGCAGTGCGGATAATCGAGCAGGACCTCGAACCAGTCGTCGGTCTGCGCCCCCTCGCGCAGCCGGCGCAGGTGTCCGTGCACACGCTGCGGTACGCCGAACAGGCACAGTGCCTGGTCGAGCAGGTGCGGGCCGAGGTCGAACCACAGCCCGGAGCCGGGCAGGTCGTGTTCGCGCCAGCGGTCGCGGACCTGCGGACGGAAGCGCTCGATGGCCGACTCGAAGTAGCGCACCGGGCCGATGCTGCCGGCCTGCAGGGCGGCCTCCACGGCGAGGAAGTCGCTGTCGAAGCGCCGGTTCTGGAACACCGAGAGGACCTGCCCAGGCCGTTCACGGGCGAGGTCGGCGAGGCGCCGGGCTTCGGCCAGGGTGACGGTGAACGGCTTGTCCACCACCACGTGCTTGCCGGCGCGCAAGGCCCGTTCGGCGAGGCTGGCGTGGGTGGCATTGGGCGAGGCGATGACCACCAGGTCGATGTCGGCGGCCTCGATGGCCTCATCCGGATCGGCGCTGACCCGGGCTTCGGGCAGGTCGGCGTGCACCCGCCCAGGGTCGCGGGAGACCACGTGCTCCAGGCACAACGCCGGTACCGCGCGGATCAGCGGGGCGTGGAAGGTCTTGCCGGCGAAGCCGTAGCCGATCAGCGCGGTGCGGATCGGAGGCAGGCCAGAGAGGGATGGGGTCATGGCGGCCTCCGTCGGGCGGGGTGGGGGTCAGGCGGATGGCGGCACGTAGCCGTCGGCCTTGGCGTAGTCCTCGCCGGAGAGGAACTTGTCCATCTCCTGCTGGAGGAACTTGCGGTCCTCGGCGTTCATCATGTTCAGGCGACGCTCGTTGATCAGCATGGTCTGGTGCTTCTGCCACTCGTCCCAGGCCTTGCGCGACACGTTGTTGTAGATGTCCTCGCCCTTCGCGCCAGGATACGGCGGGCGGTCGAGGCCGGGCAGCTCTTCGTGGTACTTGCGGCACATCACGGTGCGGCTCATGGTCGTTCTCCTGCAGTTGCCGCCGGACCCGCGGGCCCGGCATTCACGCGGTCGTGCCGCGTCCGAGTTCCTGTTCTGCGCGCTTGAGCAGCTTCTTCACCGGAGCGGCGAGGCCCAGGCGCGGCGGGGTGGCGAGGTTATACCAGAGCCAGTCGCCCTCGGCCACGGCGCGCGGAGCGCCTTCCACCGCCACCAGCCAGGGCTCGATGGCGAGCTGGAAATGACTGAAGGTATGGGTCAGGCCGCTCAGTTCGCGGCGCTCGCCGAGGGCCAGGGAATGGCGCGCGGCGAGCGGTTCGAGGCCGTCGAGGTCGTCCAGTTCGGGGAGGCTCCAGAGCCCGCCCCAGAGTCCGCTGGAAGGCCGCCGGTAGAGCAGTATGGCGCCGTCGCGGTTGGCCAGGATCGGCATCAGCGTGCGCTTCTGCGGCAACGCCTTGCGCGGCTTGGGCTGCGGATAATCGGCTTCGCGGCCGAGCAGGTGCGCGCGGCAGCCGGAGACCAGCGGGCAAAGCAGGCAACTGGGCTTGCTGCGCGTGCAGAGGGTGGCGCCGAGGTCCATCATCGCCTGGGTGTAGTGGTTGACCCGTGCGTGCGGGGTGAAGCGTTCGGCGGCTTCCCACAGCGCCCTGGCCACCTTCGGTTCGCCGGGATAGCCGTCCTGCGCCAGGTAGCGCGCCAGTACGCGCTTGACGTTGCCGTCGAGGATCGGTGCGCGCAGGCCCATCGACAGGCTGGCGATGGCTCCAGCGGTGGAGCGGCCGATGCCGGGCAGTTCGGCGAGTTGCTCGACGTCGCGGGGGAACTCCCCCGCATGCCGCTCGACCACGATCTGCGCGGTCTTGTGCAGGTTGCGCGCACGGCTGTAGTAGCCGAGCCCGGTCCACAGGTGCAGGACTTCGTCCTCGGCCGCCGCGGCCAGTGCCTCGACGTCGGGCAACGCTGCCATGAAACGGTCGAAGTAACCGAGCACGGTGCTGACCTGGGTCTGCTGCAGCATGATTTCCGAGACCCACACCCGGTAGGGGGTGATGCCCTGCTGCCAGGGCAGATCCTTGCGACCGTGACGGTCGTACCAGTCGAGGACCGCGCCGTTGAAGCCTTCAGGTGTCATTTGCGGTTGAACAGCCCTTTGAGTGCGTCTTTCAGCTCCGGACTGACCTTGTCGCCGAGCTTCTCTTCGAGTTTTTCGTTGAGGCGATTGCCGGCCAGTTTCGCGGCGACCTTGCCCATGCCTTCCTTGTCCAGGCGGCAGGCCTTGGCGCCGAGTTCCAGCGGGCCGCGGCAGAGCAGCGGCCATTCGATGCCGGCGTAGCGCTGGTTGACCTGGCAGGCCGGGTCCGGCATGTCGCTCTTGTCGCCCTGGATCTCCACGCCGATGCGATAGTCCATGCCCAGCACGCGCAGGTCGATATCGCCGTGGCCGCTGACCGCCAGGCCGGGAATGGCCACTTTCAGGTCAGGGTTGCTGGCCACGCCGTTGGTGAAGTTCAGGCTGCCCTTGAGCTCGCGGAAAGGCGTGTCCTTGCCGCCGTGAGTACCGGCAAGGGCCTTGCGGTTGAGGGTAGCGATGCCCTGGCAGAGCTGTTGCTCCAGGTTGGCGTCGGGCAGCACGCCGTTGATCAGGCTGAAGCGTGCGTTGCCGTTGAGATGGTCGATCCAGGATTTCTCGCTGTTGCCGCTGGTGCGGATGTCGGCGTCGAGGTCGAGCAGCCCCTTCACCGGCGGTTTCTTGCCCTGGGCTTCGAGCAGGCGCTCCACCGGCACGTTGGCGATGTGCTTGGTGGCGGTCAGCACGGCGCTGTCCTGGCGTACATCGAGGTTGGCCTTGGCGTTGAAGCGGCCGTTGTACAGCCCGCCGCGCATGTCGTCGAGGCTGATCACGCCGCCCTGGCCGCGCAGCTTCAGGCTGGCGTCGTCGATCGGCAGCTTCTCGACGGTCAGCCGGCCGAAGTTCAGCGCCACGTCCAGGTCGAGCTTGCGCAGGGTCGCGATGGGCAGCAGCGGCGCGTCGCTCCAGGCCTGCCTGGTCGGTTTTTCCGGTAGCGGCGTGTTGCCCTGGGCGGCACTGGCCACGGTGGCGTCGACTTCCGCCTTGCGCGTGGCGCTGGCGGCATCCTGGGCTTGCTTGGCCTTGGCCGGCAAGTAGCGGTCGAGGTCGAGCTTGTCGCCCTTGAGCTGGGCGCGCAGCGATTGCCTGGCGAAATCGGCGATGCCGAAGCGGCCGCTGAAGGCAGTGTCGTCCAGACCCAGCTTGAGGTCTTCGAGATTCAGGCTGTTGCGGCTGCCGGCCAGGCGGGTGTTCAGCTCGAACTTGCCGAGGGTGTTGGCATCGGCCATGGCCGGCAGGGTCACACCGATGCCGGCGAGGAACTCGCGCAGGTTCATCGGCGCGATCGACAGGCCGCCGCTGAACTTGGTGTCCTTGTCCAGCTCGCGGGCCTTCAGTTCGCCGAGGGCGCGCAACTGGTTGACGCTCAGCTTCAGGCCGTTCCACTCGGCGATCTGCGCCGACTGGTCGAGCAGCAACTGGCCCTGGGCGGAGAAGGTGGCGGTCTTGCCTTGCAGCGGCTCGCCCGAGGCTTCGCCGGAGAGCCTGGCGTCTTCCAGTTGGTAGCGCCTGAGCGCGGTGTCGAAGCGCAGGTTGCCGGTCAGCTCGGTCTTGACCCGTACCACCGGCTGGTTGGTGCCGAGGTAGGCGTTGAGCTTCAGCGGAATGCTGCTGCCTTCGCGAATGGCGCCGGTGCTCAGCTCGATGCCCTCGACGTTGTACTGCTTGCCGCTGGCTTCGTCGGTGTAGGTGACGCGGGCGTTGTTGACATTGAGGCTGTCGATGTCGAGCTTGATCGGGGTGCGCGGGCTGTCGTTCTGCGGCGCCTGCTCCGGTGCCTGCGCCTGGGCGCCCTTGCCGTCCGCTGCCGGCGGGGGCTCGGAAGGAGCGGCCGGGGCCTGGGGCTGGGCCGGCTTGCCGATGTTTTCCCAGTTGCCCTTGCCCTGCTTGTCGCGGACCAGGTCCAGGCTCAGGCCTTCGACGCGGATCGCGCTCATCTGCACGTCCTTGCGCAGCAGCGGCAGGACCCGCACCGACAGGCCGAGCATCTGCAGGTCGGCGAACGGCTTGGTCGGCGTGGCGGCGCTGGCGATGCTGGTGTCGTGCAGCTCCAGGCCCAGCCAGGGGAACAGGCTCCAGCCGATGTCGCCCTTCAGGTCCAGCTCCAGGTTGGCCTTGTCGCGGGCGATCTGGCGGATTTCGTCCTTGTAGTCATTGGGATCGAACAGGTGGGTCAGGGCGAAGCCCAGGGCCACGACGAGCAGTAAGAGTCCCAGGAAGAACAGCCCCAGGACCTTGCCGAATGCTTTCATGGACGAATCCTTTGTGCTGGCAGCGGTGAATGTGCGGGCGAGTATAACAACGCCGTTTTGCCAGGCCGACCCTGCGCGCGGCGAAACCTCGTCTCAGAGTGCGCGGGCGACCCGTTCGGCGAGCGCCAGGCTGGCGGTGAGGCCGGGCGACTCGATGCCGAACAGGTTGACCAGGCCGGGCAGGCCGTGTTCGGCAGGGGTTTGGATGATGAAGTCGGCGGCGGGTTCCCCCGGCCCGCCGAGCTTGGGCCGGATGCCGGCGTAGCCGGCGGCCAGGCGCCGAGGATCGATGCCGGGGAAGTAGCGCGAGATGGCCTGGGCGAAGGCGGGGCGGAGGGATTCGTCGACGCGGTAGTCGAGGTTGTCCACGTAATTCACGTCGGGACCGAAGCGCAACTGGCCGCCGAGGTCGAGGGTGGCGTGGATGCCGAGCCCGGCGGTGCGCGCCTCGGGCATCGGGTAGACCAGGTGGCGGAACGGCGAGCGGCCGCTGTAGGAGAAATAGCGCCCCTGGCACAGGTGCAGCGCCGGCACCAGGCGCGGATCGAGGCCTTCGGTGCGTTGCGCCAGCGCCTGGGCGAACAGGCCGCCGGCATTGACCACCCAGCCCGCGCGCAACCGGAACGCTTCGCCGACGCTCTGTCCTTCGGCGCGCCAGCCGCCGGCGTGGCGCTCCAGGCGGTCGACCCGGGTGTCCAGCGCCAGTTGTGCGCCGTGGCGTTCGGCGACGGCCTGCAGCGATTGCAGGTAGGCGTGGCTGTCGATGATTCCCGTGCTCGGCGAGAGCAGGGCGGCGACCCCGCGGACCTGGGGCTCCAGCGCGCGCAGCGTGGTGCCGTCCAGCGGCATCAGGTCGTCGACCCCGCAGGCGCGTGCGTTGGCCGCCAGGGCCTGGAGCTTCTCGCGCTCGTTTTCTTCCACCGCCACCAGCAGCTTGCCGATGCGCCGGTGGCCGACGCCGTGGCGGGCGCACCAGGCGTACAGGCGTTCGCGGCCTTCCAGGCAGAGATCGGCCTTGAGCGAGCCGGGCGGGTAGTAGAGGCCGGCGTGGATCACTTCGGAATTGCGACTGGAGGTGTGGCTACCGACCAGCCGTTCGCGCTCCGCCACCAGTACGCCGTGGCCGGCTTCGGCCAGGCGCGCAGCGCAGGCCAGGCCGAGGGCGCCGGCGCCGACTACCAGTACGTCGACGTCGTTCATGCGTCGCTGGCTGCGCGCTGCAGCACGGCGACGATCGCTGCCCGCGCCTGCGGGCTGTTCTTCCAGCAACTGGAGCCGGTCAGGGCCGCGCCCTGGGCGAGGATACTCGCGGCGTCGCAGTCGCGCAGCCGGACGAAGCTGTCAAGGCCCATCTGCTCCAGGCGTTGCAGCACGGTCGGGCCGACCCCCTTGAGGGCAAGCAGGGCGGCGCGTTCGGCGGAGGAAAAGGACATGGCGAAGCTCCGTGGCGGGGACCGCCACCGAGCATATCAGAGGCTGTCCAGCGGCAGCCCGTGGCGTGCCGCGAGGGCACGGGCCTCCAGGTGCCCGTCCGGGGCGACCAGGCGCAGCGGCTTGCCGGCTTCGGCAGCCAGGCGCCGGGCCTCGTCGAGGAGGCGTCGGCCGACCCCGCGGCCGCGGGTGATGCCGCGCACGCAAAGGTGCGACAGCTGCCAGGCGTCGTCGCCGCGCCGCAGCAGGGCGGCACCCAGCAGGCGGTCGTTGAAGCGCCCGGCGATCAGCTCGCCGGCGGCCAGCCCGGCCGCGACCAGCGCCGCGCCGTCGGCATGCGGGGCGAACAGCCAGTCCGGCGCGTCGGCGTAGATCTTCGCCAGGTCCAGGCGATCCTGGGCGCTGGGTTGGGCGAGGGTTTCGACGATCACGGGCATGCGGCTCTCCGCGGCGGGATGAAAGGAGCGCAGTGTAAGGCCTGGCCCGCCGCCCGTGGGGCGATTCGCGCCGACGGTCGCGGCTGGCAGCGCCAGCCCGGGCCTGCCTATAATGCTGGCCCTCTTATAATTACGTGCAGTGTTAGCTGTGGAGCTGGTGATGGCCGAACGCAAGGCATCCGTCGCGCGCGACACCCTGGAGACCCAGATCAAGGTCTCCATCGACCTGGATGGGACCGGCAAGGCCCGGTTCGATACCGGGGTTCCCTTCCTTGACCACATGATGGACCAGATCGCCCGCCACGGCCTGATCGACCTGGACATCGAGTGCAAGGGCGACCTGCATATCGACGATCACCACACCGTCGAGGACATCGGCATCACCCTCGGCCAGGCCTTCGCCAAGGCCATCGGCGACAAGAAGGGCATCCGCCGCTACGGCCACGCCTACGTGCCCCTCGACGAGGCGCTGTCGCGGGTGGTCATCGACTTCTCCGGGCGGCCCGGCCTGCAGATGCACGTTCCCTTTACCCGTGCCAGCGTCGGCGGCTTCGACGTCGACCTGTTCATGGAATTCTTCCAGGGCTTCGTCAACCACGCCCAGGTGACCCTGCACATCGACAACCTGCGCGGGCACAACACCCATCACCAGATCGAGACCGTGTTCAAGGCCTTCGGCCGCGCGCTGCGCATGGCCATCGAGCTGGACGAGCGGATGGTCGGGCAGATGCCGTCGACCAAAGGGTGCCTGTGATGCAGACGGTAGCCGTGATCGACTACGGCATGGGCAATCTGCACTCGGTGGCCAAGGCCCTTGAGCACGTCGGTGCCGGCCGGGTGCTGGTTAGCAGCGACGCGGCGGTGATCCGCGAGGCCGACCGGGTGGTGTTCCCCGGGGTTGGCGCGATCCGCGACTGCATGGCCGAGATCCGCCGCCTGGGCTTCGACGCCCTGGTCCGCGAGGTCAGCCAGGACCGCCCGTTCCTCGGCATCTGCGTCGGCATGCAGGCATTGCTGGAGCGCAGCGAGGAGAACGACGGGGTCGATTGCATCGGTCTGTTCCCCGGCCAGGTGCGCTTCTTCGGCAAGGACCTGCACGAAGCCGGCGAGCACCTGAAGGTGCCGCACATGGGCTGGAACCAGGTGAGCCAGGCGGTGGAGCACCCGTTGTGGCACGAGATTCCCGACCAGGCGCGCTTCTACTTCGTGCACAGCTATTACATCGAGGCCGGTAACCCGCGCCAGGTGGTGGGGCACGGGCACTACGGCGTCGATTTCGCCGCCGCGCTGGCCGAAGGCTCGCGTTTCGCCGTGCAGTTCCACCCGGAAAAGAGCCATACCCACGGCCTGCAACTGCTGCAGAACTTCGTGGCCTGGGACGGGCGCTGGTAGGCCATGGCCAGGGCGAAGAGCAAGACGCCGATCCTCCAGCTGGACGCCGCGCAGACCCAGGACGCGGTACTGGCGATCAAGCGCTTCATGGAGGACCGCTTCGAACTGGAGCTGGGTTCCTTCGAAGCCGAGGAACTGCTCGATTTCTTCGCCCGCGAGTTCGCCCCGTACTTCTACAACAAGGCCATCCTCGACGTGCAGTCGTACCTGAAGGAACGGTTCGAAAGCATCGAGAGCGATGTCTGGGCGCTGGAAAAGAGTTGAGTTTCCGCGCGCCTGTCCACCGAATACAGACTTGAACAGGGTTCACCGATGCTGATCATTCCCGCGATCGACTTGAAAGACGGCGCCTGCGTGCGTCTGCGCCAGGGCCTGATGGAAGACGCCACGGTCTTCTCCGACGATCCGGTGGCGATGGCCGCCAAATGGGTCGATGGCGGTTGCCGCCGCCTGCACCTGGTGGACCTGAACGGCGCTTTCGAAGGCAAGCCGGTCAACGGCGAGGTGGTCACCGCCATCGCCCGTCGCTACCCGGACCTGCCGATACAGATCGGCGGCGGCATCCGCTCGCTGGAAACCATCGAGCATTACGTTCGCGCCGGCGTCAGCTACGTCATCATCGGCACCAAGGCGGTCAAGCAGCCTGAGTTCGTCGGCGAGGCCTGCCGCGCCTTCCCGGGCAAGGTCATCGTCGGCCTGGATGCCAAGGACGGTTTCGTCGCCACCGACGGCTGGGCCGAGGTCAGCGAAGTCCAGGTGATCGACCTGGCTCGTCGCTTCGAGGCCGACGGGGTGTCCGCCATCGTCTACACGGATATTTCCAAGGACGGCATGATGCAGGGCTGCAACGTCGAGGCTACCGCCGCGCTGGCCAATGCCACGCGGATCCCGGTGATCGCCTCCGGCGGCATCCACAATCTCGGCGACATCCAGAAGCTGCTGGACGCCCGCACCCCGGGGATCATCGGCGCCATCACCGGCCGGGCGATCTACGAAGGCACCCTGGACGTGGCCGAAGCCCAGGCGCTGTGCGACAACTTCAAGGCCTGAGGCGAACCGCATGGCACTGGCAAAACGCATCATCCCCTGCCTCGACGTGGACAACGGCCGAGTGGTCAAGGGCGTCAAGTTCGAGAACATCCGCGACGCCGGCGACCCGGTCGAGATCGCTCGCCGCTACGACGAGCAGGGTGCCGACGAGATCACCTTCCTCGATATCACCGCCAGCGTCGACGGGCGCGACACCACCCTGCATACCGTCGAGCGCATGGCTAGCCAGGTGTTCATTCCGCTGACCGTGGGCGGCGGCGTACGCAGCGTGCAGGACATCCGCAACCTGTTGAATGCCGGCGCGGACAAGGTCTCGATCAACACCGCCGCGGTGTTCAACCCCGAGTTCGTCGGTGAGGCCGCCGACCGCTTCGGCTCGCAGTGCATCGTGGTCGCCATCGACGCGAAGAAGGTTTCCGCCCCGGGCGAGGCGCCGCGCTGGGAAATCTTCACCCATGGCGGGCGCAAGCCCACCGGGCTGGATGCCGTGCTCTGGGCGAAGAAGATGGAAGACCTGGGCGCTGGCGAGATTCTCCTGACCAGCATGGACCAGGACGGCGTGAAGAGCGGTTACGACCTGGGCGTGACCCGCGCCATCAGCGAGGCGGTGAACGTGCCGGTGATCGCTTCCGGCGGCGTCGGCAACCTGGAGCACCTGGCCGCCGGCATCCTCGAGGGCAAGGCCGACGCGGTGCTCGCGGCGAGCATCTTCCACTTCGGCGAGTACACCGTGCCGGAAGCCAAGGCCTACCTGGCCAGCCGCGGTATCGTGGTGCGCTGAGGCGCGTTGCGCCGCAGCGCACAGGGCCGGTGATCGGCTAGCCATTCCTGAGCGCGAGTCGACACTCGCGCGGCTTTCTTTCAGGTACAGTCACGCCCCCCGCATCAGGTGCCGCTAGAGCGCCGATGCCCTGCCATAACGACAAACATTGCGACCGACAGGGAGTCCTCCATGTCCATCTTCCGTCTGGCTCTCGGCTGCGTCGGCAGCCTGGCCCTGCTATGCGCTAGCGCCCTGGCGCGCGCCGAAACCCTGGTCCTGCTGACCGAGAACCTGGTGCCGTTCAACATGGCGGTGAACGGCGGCAACTACGCCAAGGACGATGGCATCAGCGGCATCAGCACCGATACCGTGCGCGCCGCCTGCGAGCGCGCGCAGATCGAGTGCCAGCTGATCCTGCGCTTCCCCTGGGACCGGGTCTACCAGCAGGCGCTGAGCGAGCCCGGCTATGGCGTGTTTTCCACCGCCCGTACGCCGGAGCGCGAGGACAAGTTCAAGTGGGTCGGCCCGCTGGCGGTCAACGACTGGGTACTGATGGCCCGCGGCGACAGCAGCATCCACCTGAACAGCCTGGAAGACGCCGCGCGCTACCGGATCGGCGGCTACAAGAACGACGCCATCAGCCAGCACCTGGTCGACCGCGGCCTGCAGGTGCAACTGGCGCTGCGCGACAACGAGAACGTCGACAAGCTGGCCAGTGGGCAGATCGATCTCTGGGTCACCGCCGATCCGAGCGGGCGCTACGTCGCCCAGCGCGAGGGCCTCAAGGAGGTGAAGGTGGTCCAGCGTTTCCATACCGCCGAGCTGTTCCTGGCGCTGAACAAGGACACCCCGGACGAGCTGGTGCAGAAGTTGCAAACGGCGGTCGACGCGCTGCGCAGCGAAGGCTTGTTGAAGCAGATCCGCGAGCGCTACTGACGCCTCGCCGGCGATGCTGGCAAAAGGCTGGCCTGGCGGCGCGGCGCTGGTTATTCTGCCTCGCTCCAGGCCCCTGACAGGATGACAACAATGCAAAGAAGCCTGCTCTTCGCGCTGCTCGCAACCCTGCTGCTGGTCGGCGGCGCGCGCGCCGAAACCGATCCCGACTACAGCATGGTCCTGCTCACGGAGAACTTCCCGCCGTACAACATGGCGATCAACGGCAAGAACTTCGCCCAGGAAGACAACATCGACGGCATCGCCGTGGATATCGTCCGCGAGATGTTCAAGCGCGCCGGCATCAAGTACAGCCTGACCCTGCGTTTCCCCTGGGACCGCATCTACAAGCTGGCGCTGGAGAAGCCCGGCTACGGGGTGTTCGTCACCGCCCGCCTGGCCGAGCGCGAGGACAAGTTCAAGTGGGTTGGTCCGATCGGCCCGGACGACTGGGTGCTGCTGGCCAAGGGCGACAGCCCGATCACCCTGGGCAGCCTGGACGAGGCGAAGAAATACCGGATCGGCGCCTACAAGGGCGATGCCATCGCCGAGTTCCTCGGCAAGAACGGTTTCGAGGCCGACCTGGCGCTACGCGACCAGGAAAACGCGCAGAAGCTGGTCAAGGGCCAGATCGACCTCTGGGCCAGCGGCGATCCCGCCGGGCGCTACCTGGCCAAGCAGGAAGGCGTGACCGGCCTGAAGACGGTGCTGCGCTTCAACAGCGACCAGCTGTACCTGGCGCTCAACCGCGAGACTCCCGACGAAGTGGTGCAGAAGCTCCAGGCAGCCCTGGACGGCATGCGCAAGGAAGGCTTCGTCGAGGACATCCTCAACAGCTATCTCTGATTCGCTCCGTCCGGCCAACAGGGGGCCGGGCGGGGAAACGCCTTTGCCGGCCCCGCCGGCAATGCCATGGAAGGCCGACGAGCCAGGTATTTCGTCCTGACGCAGGGATGCCGCTAGCCAATAACGATAACCAAGCGAGCGGTGTGACCATGCTGAAAGTCCTGATCCAGACCCTGATCCTGGGGGTGTTGCTGGGGGCCTCCGCGGCCCGTGCCGAATTGCCCGCCGACTACAAGGTGGTGCTGCTGACCGAGAACTTCCCGCCCTTCAACATGGCGGTGGACGACAAGAACTTCGCCCGCGACGACGGCATCGACGGCATCAGTGCCGACATCGTCCGGGAGATGTTCAGGCGCGCCGGCATCGGCTATTCCCTGAGCCTGCGCTTCCCCTGGGACCGCCTGTACCGGTTGACCCTGGACAAGCCCGGCTACGGGCTGTTCTCCATGACCTACACCCCCGAGCGGGTGCCGCAGTTCAAGTGGGTCGGCCCGCTGGCCGACACCAGTTGGGTGTTGCTGGCGCCGGCCGGCAGCAAGATCGCCGTGAAGAATCTCAAGGACGCCGCCCGCTACAAGCTCGGCGCCTACAAGAACGACGCGGTCAGCCAGCACCTGGAGGCCCAGGGCATCCCGGTGATCAACGCCCTGCGCGACCAGGAAAACGTGAAGAAGCTTACCGGCGGGCAGATCGACCTGTGGGCCACCACCGATCCGGTCGGCCGCTACCTGGCCAAGCAGGAAGGCGTGTCCGGCCTGCAGACGGTGCTGCGTTTCAACGAGGCCAAGCTTTACCTGGCGTTGAACAAGGACACTCCGGACGAGGTGGTGGAGCGCCTGCAAAAGGCCCTGGAGCAGATGCGCCAGGAAGGCTTCGTCGACGAAGCCGTCGCCAACTACCTCTGACTGGCGGGCGCCCCTCCGCCGGCGCGGCGAGGGGGCTCAGTCCAGGTCGTAGGCCTGGACGCCGAGGTCGCGGCTGTCGTACCAGTTGCCGCGGGCCCAGAACACCCGGTCGTGCGCCTCGTCGAAACCGAGCACGCCGAGGTAGCCGGCGATGTCCAGGCGGCGCCAGGATGAGCCCCAGTCGTCCGAGTAGTACACCGCGTTGGCGGAGACGCTCGCCGGCTCTTCGTCGGGATACAGCCACAGCGGCACTTCGTAGTGGCTCATGGTGTTGGCCAGCAGCACATTCCTGCCCATGTAGAACTCGCGCAGCCCGGAACTGGACGGCAGGGGCCAGAACGGGCTGGGCAGCTTGCCGGTGATCTTCCATTCGAGCGCGTCGCGATCGAGCTCGGCGATCAGCGAGCGCGATTCGTCGGGGTGGTCGAGCACTGCGATCACCCGACCGTCCATGTTCTGTTCCAGGCGCTCGACGGCCACGCCGTCGGTGCGCCGGATCGCGCCCATCTGCCAGCGTCCGCCCTCGCGGCGCAGTTCGGCCTGGGTGGTGACCAATATCGAGCTGGTCAGGTAGCGCCCCTCGGGTGGGCCATAGCGGAAGGTCTGGCTTACCCAGATCGCGGCGCGCTCCGCGTCCAGTTGGGCGACGTGTGCCTTGATCTGCCCGTGCTTGCCGTTGTAGTCGCCCCAGCTGACGCCGTTCGGCGCCAACTCGCGGGCGTAGGCGAGGTCGACCAGCAGCGGCGCGGAGGTGGCGATCGACTCGACACTGGCGCCGCGGTCGGGCGAATAGAACAGCCCGCTCGGCTGGCCGGGTTCCTGGCCGCCATCGGCACCGCCGTATTCGAAATCACCCCAGACCCAGACTTCGTCCTTGCCGTGGAAGCTCGGTGCGAGAGCCCAGCCCAGTCGATTCGCCTCGGCCATGAAGCCTTCCTCGAGCCGCCGCCAGCTCTTGCCCTGGTCGTCGCTGCGCAGCACCACTGTCTGCTCGCGCTGACCGTTGTCCTTGCCCGGGCGCCGCAGGCCGGTGAGCAGGAAGACGCTGGAACCGTCCGGCGTGACTTCCAGGCAGGCGGTCTCGCCGAGCCGCGCCACTTCGTGGAACACGCCGTCCGCGCCCAGGCGCGAGACATAGGTGGTTTCCGGATCGCCGCCGGATAGCAGCATGCCGTTGAGGAAGTTGAAGAGGTGGGGTTCGGACTCTTCTTCCCTGGGCTGGGCGGCCGCCACCAGGTCCAGGTCGATGACGCCCTCGGGCAGAGCCTGCTCGTCGCGGCCGACCTCGCGCCGGCCTACCAGCCAGGTGCCGGCGGGCGTCGCCCGCACGCCGGTGCAGAATTGCTCCATGGCGCGCTGGTCGATGTTCTCGACCTTGCCGACGGTGCTCTCGCCGGGGCTGGCGCCGCCTATCTCGAACTTGGCGCTGGTGAGGATCCAGATGAAACCGAGGGGAATCGCGCCTGCGACCAGCAGGGCGGCGGCGAGCAGGGGCATGGGAGGGGAAGGGCGGGCCATCGGTGCGTCCGTGCAGGAATGACGAGGACGTCACCTTAACCGCTGCCGCGACGCCGGTAAACCCGGCTTCAGTGCGGCGCCTGGCGTGGGTTGACGTTGCGGTTGCCGCGCTCGCCGATGAGCATCTGCGGCGGTACCAGCTCGATGCCCTGGGCGCGCAGCTTCGGCAGCTCCCGCGCCAGCACGTCGAGGGTGGCCTTGTGCGGGTGGCCGATGAGCAACGCCGAACCCTGCTTGCGGGCCAGGGCGACGCCGGCCTGCAGTTGTGCGGAGACCGCTTCCGGTGTGGCTTCGTTGTCGAGGAACACATCGCGCGAGACGCTCGCCAGGCCGATCCGCTGCGCCTCGCTGGCGGCCACGGTGGCGGCGCTGGTGCGGCTGTCGACCAGGTACAGGCCGCGACGCTGGAGTTCCTCGGCGAGCCAGGCCATCGCCGGGCGCACCGCGGTCATGCGGCTGCCCTCGTGGTTGTTCAGGCCTTGCACGAACGGCACCTTGGCCAGCGCCGCGTCCAGCCGCCGCGCACGCTCTTCCTGGGTCAGCTCCGGCCGCCAGGCGTAGGGACCGCCGGCCGGGTCCATCGGCATGTGCAGGATCACCGTGCGCCCGCGCTGGTGCGCCTCGCGGGCCAGTTCGGCGGCATGCGGGGTTTCCGGGATGATCGCCAGGGTTACGCCGGGGGGCAGGTCGAGAACCCGGCGGTCGCGTGCCAGGTTCTGCCCGAGGTCATCGATGACCACGGTCAGCAGCGGCGGGCGCTGGTAGGGGACGGGGTCCTGGCGGGCCTGGGCCTGGTTGAACAGCAGGCACAGGCCCAGCAGGGCAACGCGGAACGCCGACATCAGTTGCCGCGGGTGACGCTCAGGCCTTTCAGCAGGCTAAGGGCCTGGCTGAGCTGGTAGTCGGAATCCTGCGGGCGCTCGCTCGGCGCGGCACGCTTGCCGGTGGGGCGGTCGGCGCCGCCGTTGCCGTTGGCCAGGTGGCCCTGCAGGTCGGCTTCCTTGAAGCCCTCGAAGCTGCTCCGCTCCTGGGTCACCTTGGCGCGTCCGACCTCGATGTCCGGAACGATGCCCTGGGCCTGGATGGAGCGCCCGTTGGGGGTGTAGTAGAGCGCGGTGGTGAGCTTCAGGGCGCGGTCGTTGTTCAGCGGCAGCACGGTCTGCACCGAGCCCTTGCCGAAGCTGTCGGTGCCCATCAGGATCGCGCGCTTCTGGTCCTGCAGGGCACCGGCGACGATTTCCGCCGCCGAGGCGCTGCCACCGTTGATCAGCACCACCAGCGGAACCTTGTCGCTGGGATCGGCCGGGTCGGCGCTGAAGCGCAGCTCGGAGTTGGCGATGCGGCCCTTGGTGTAGACGATCAGGCCCTTGGTGAGGAAGGCGTCGGCTACCTCGACGGCGGACTGCAGCACGCCGCCGGGGTTGTTGCGCAGGTCCAGGACCAGGCCCTTGAGACGGCCCTTGTTGTCCTTGCGCAGCTGGTTCAGCGCCTTGACCACTTCCTCGCCGGTGTTGACCTGGAACTGGGTGATGCGCAGGTAGGCGTAGCCGGGTTCGAGGACCTGGCTCTTGACACTCTTGACCTTGATGATGGCGCGCTTGAGTTCGACGTCGAACGGTCTGCCGCCATCGCGGACGATGGTCAGGGTGATCGGGGAGCCGGCCTTGCCGCGCATGCTGTCGACCGCTTCGGTCATCGACTGGCCCTTGGTCGGCTTGCCGTCGATCTGCACGATCAGGTCGCCGGGCTGGATGCCGGCGCGGGCCGCGGGGGTGTCGTCGATCGGCGAGACCACCTTGATGAAGCCGTCTTCGCTGCCGACCTCGATGCCCAGGCCGCCGAACTCGCCGCTGGTGCTTTCCTGCAGCTCGGCGAAGTCCTCCGGGCCGAGGTAGGCGGAGTGCGGGTCGAGGTTGCTGAGCATGCCCTTGATGGCGTTCTCCAGCAGGGTCTTGTCGTCCACTGGCTCGACATAGGCGGCCTTCACCCGGTCGAGAACCTCGGCGAAGGTACGCAGCTCGTCGAGGGGCAGCGGGGCACTGCTACCGTTGGCCAGTGGCGCGGCGTCGGCCGGGGCGTCGGCAGCCTGGGCCGCGCCCGCGCCGAGCAGCAGGGCCAGCGCCAGGGTGGTGGGACGGAAGCAATGCAGCATGTTCAGCTCCTAATCACGAGTTCGGCGCCTATCCCTGTGCGCGGCACCAGGTAGTAGGGTCCGCCGGGCGGCCCTGATGGCGAATGGCGAAGTACACGGCCGGGCTACTCTGGCCGCCGCTGGTTCCAACGGTGGCGATCGGGTCTCCGGCCTTCACGGTGTCGCCGGCGTCTTTCAGCAGGCTTTGATTATGGCCATAAAGGCTGAGGTAGCCGCCACCGTGGTCGAGGATGACCAACAGGCCGGCTCCGCGCAACCAGTCGGCGAATACCACGCGTCCGCCGTGCACCGCGCGGACGGTGCTGCCGGCGCTCGCCGAAATCAGTACGCCGTCCCATTTCGCCCGCGGATCGTCGCCGCGCTGGCTGCCGAAGCGCGCCACGACGCGGCCATTCACCGGCCACGGCAGCTTGCCGCGGGCCGAGCCGAACGCGCCGCCGTAGACCGCGCCAGTGCTTGAGACCAGCGGGCCCGGCGCAGGTTCGCGCGGCGGGCTGGTGACTCGTCCGGGGGCGGCCTGCTGCTGGCGCGCACGCTCGCGTTCGGCGGCCAGCGCGCGCTGGCGCTCC
>NZ_KV800303.1:152745-207384 GCF_001810205.1 Pseudomonas sp. HMSC076A11
CGTTCGGCGGCCAGCGCGCGCTGGCGCTCGCGCTCCGCCGCGGCGGCGGCTTCGCGGGCCTGGCGGGCCAGGGTTTCCTCGATGGTCCGCAGTACCTTGGCCAGCTCGGCCTGGTCCTGTTGGCGGGACTTGAGCTTCTGGTCGCGTTCGCGGTAGTCGCTGTTCAGCTTGGCCAGGGCTTGCTGGCGCTCCTTGCGGGTCGCTGCCAGCGCCTCGCGGCGGCTGTCCAGCTCGCCTTGCTTGCTCAGTTGTTCGGCTTTCTGCGCAGAGATGTCCTGCTCGACGTTGGCCAGCTGGCGGAGGGTTTCGTTGAAGCTGGCGAGCTGTTCGAGACGGGCTTTGTTGATGTAGTCGTAGTAGGTGAGGGTGCGGCTGAATTTTTCCGGGTGTTCCTGGTTCAGCAGCAGCTTCAGGTATTCCTCGCGTCCACTCTGGTAGGCCGCGCGGGCCTGGATGGCGAGGAGGCGCTGCTGCTCAATGCGCGCGTCCTGGAGTTTTTTTTTCTCCCCATCCAGCCGTTTCAGCTCGGCTTCGCTCTTGTCCAGCTCGTCCTGCAGGGCCTTGATCTGTTTTTCCAGGTCGCCCATCTCGGTCTCGGTGGACTTCAGCTGCTTCTGCACGCCGCTCTTTTCCTGCTGGATGCCGTCCAGCAGCTTCTTCAGCTCGCCGATGTCCTTCTGCGTCTGTTCCAGCTGGCGTTGGGTGTCGGCGCGCTCGTCGGCGAAGGCCGGAGCGAGACAGGCGAGGGATAGCAGGAGAGGAAGGAGGCGGAGCATGGGGTGGCGGGCACCTGGGAATTGGACCGGCCTAGTATGCCCGTGGCCGCCGTTAAAAAAAACGCCCCGCACCGCGCGCTGTGGGGCGCTTCCACGTATTTCAGCCGGATGGCAGCGGCGGATGTCGTCGACGACGAAGGCCACGGGCATCAGGCGGGTCTGTAGAGCGGGTAGGTGAACAGCAGCAGATGCGTCAGGTTCAGCCCGAAGTGGAACAGCGTCGCCACCCACAGGCGGCCGCTCCACAGCCAGGCCAACCCGTAGATCAGCCCGGCGAGGCCGGCGAACAGCATCAGCAGCGGGCCGCCGGCGAAGTGCGCCAGGCCGAACAGCGCCGAGGCCAGCGCCAGGGCGGGCCAGGGGCCCAGCCATTGGCCCAGGCGTTGCTGCAGGTAGCCGCGGAACAGCGCTTCCTCGGCAAGGGAAACGAAGAACAGGTTGGCCAGGACGAACTGCCAGAGCCAGGCCGGCGCGTGGAGTTCCGGCCGCAGCAGGCCGACGCCGACAGCCAGTAGAAGCAGCGCCGGCACCGCCGCCACGAGCAGCAGCCAGTGCCAGGGGCGGCCGGGAGCTCGGGCTTCGTCGCGGAACAGGCTCGGCAGGCAGGCCAGTAGCAGGAACGGCACCAGTGCCTTGTCGAAGTTGAAGTACATGGTGAACGGCAGGCTCTGCGGGCCGACCACCGCCTTGTCCAGGACCCTGGGGTTGGCGAAGCCGGGTAGCAGGTGCAGGAACAGGCCCACCGCGCCGGCGACCAGCAGCAGCTCCAGGCCCAGGGCCCAGGCGCGGCGTGCCGCCAGGCGCCGGCGCAACAGGGCGAGGACGCCCAGTGCAGCCAGGGCGGCGACCGCAGGCGGAGCGAGAACCCCGTCGTAGAAGGCGAGGCAGCAGGTCGCGAGCAGCAAGACGAGGGCCAGCAGGCGCTGGAAGGACAGGGCGAGGAGCGAGGTGGCGAGGAGGAACCACATCGGCGGAAATCCTTGTAGGGCAGATGGAAAAGACAGCGCGGGCAAGGCTAGCACGGGCCTCGGCGACGTAGCGGGACGCAGGGGGGGAGACGCGGAAAATGAAAACCGCGGCACACGTCTCGACGCCGCGTGGCCAGGCCTGTCGGCCGATCGGCAGCGTTAAAGCGGGGAAGGTGGCGTCGTGGAAACAGGGCGCGGCGCCCGGCCCGCTACGGCGGATAACGTCGCAGGCGTTATCCGTCGATGGCCTGCAGAAGCGGCGGATAACCGCGACGCGGTTATCCGCCCTGCGCGGGAGTTCGTCGTTCGCGGATCAGCCGAGGGTGACGATGCTGCGACCGGTCATTTCCGCCGGCTGCTCCAGCCCCATGAGGGTCAGCATGGTCGGCGCCACGTCGGCCAGCACGCCGCCTTCGCGGATGCTCAGCTTGCGCTTGCCGACGTAGACGAAGGGCACCGGTTCGCAGGTGTGCGCGGTGTGCGCCTGGCCGGTGGACTCGTCTTCCATCTGCTCGACATTGCCGTGGTCGGCGGTGATCAGGGCTTCGCCGCCGACCTTGTCCAGCGCCTCGACGATACGGCCCATGCAGGTGTCCAGGCACTCCACGGCCTTGACCGCGGCCTCGAACACCCCGGTGTGGCCGACCATGTCGCCGTTGGCGTAGTTGACCACGATCACGTCGTAGCGCTGTTGCTCGATGGCCTCGACGATACGGTCGGTGACTTCCGGCGCGCTCATCTCGGGTTGCAGGTCGTAGGTGGCGACCTTCGGCGAGGGGATCAGGATGCGCTCCTCGCCCTCGTAGGGTTCCTCGCGGCCGCCGGAGAAGAAGAAGGTCACATGGGCGTACTTCTCGGTCTCGGCGATGCGCAGCTGGGTCTTGCCATGCTTGGCCAGGTACTCGCCGAGGACGTTGGTCAGCGGCTCCGGCGGGAAGGCGCAGGGCGCCGGGATGCTCGCCGCGTACTGGGTCAGCATGACGAAACCTGCCAGCTGCGGGGCTCGTTCGCGGGGGAACTCATTGAATGCCGGCTCGACGAAGGCGCGGCTCAGCTCGCGGGCGCGGTCGGCGCGGAAGTTCATGAAGATCACCGCGTCGCCATCCTCGACCCGCACCGCTTCGGCGCCGGCCGGGACCACCGCGGTGGCCTTGACGAATTCGTCGCTCTCGCCGCGGGCGTAGGCGGCCTCGAGGGCTGCCACCGAGGAGTCGGCGGTGAACTCGGCCTTGCCGTCGACAATCAGTTCATAGGCGGCCTGGACGCGGTCCCAGCGGTTGTCGCGGTCCATCGCGAAATAGCGGCCGATGATCGAGGCGATGCGGCCCTTGCCGAGCCCGGCGAAGGTGGCGTCGAGACGCTCCAGCGACGGCTGCGCGCTTTTCGGCGGGGTATCGCGGCCATCCAGGAAGGCATGCAGGTAGATCTTGCCGGCGCCGCGCCTGGCGGCCATCTGCGCCATCGCCACCAGGTGGTCTTCATGGCTGTGTACGCCGCCCGGGGAGAGCAGGCCGAGGATGTGCACCGCCTTGTCGGCGGCGACGGCCTTGTCGACCGCGCCGGCGATCACCGGGTTTTCGAAGAATTCGCCGTCGCGGATGGCCTTGGTGACGCGGGTGAAGTCCTGGTACACCACGCGGCCTGCGCCGAGGTTCATGTGGCCGACCTCGGAATTGCCCATCTGGCCGTCGGGCAGGCCGACGTCCATGCCGGAGCCGGAGATCAGGCCGTGCGGCTGGGTTGCCAGGAGGCGATCCCAGACCGGCTTCTTCGCGGCGTAGATGGCGTTGTAGTCAGGGCTTTCGCTGTGGCCGAAGCCGTCCAGGATGATCAGGACCAGGGGTTTGGGCGTGGCAGTCATATGTCCGGCTCTATTTCCGCGGGGTTCAGAAACTGACCAAATTTAGTGGGAACATTGTCGTTCAAGACGTAGGAAGAGGCTGATTGATTAAACCGATGACGCCGATCCGCAACCGAATGCCGCTATCCTCGCTCCCTCTGTCCCGCCCGAACCGTGCCGGGGCCGGAACTGGCCAGCTTCACAGAAAAGGACCGGCATTCTAACCGTGAAGTTTCCCGCGACGCCATTTCCTGGAGCCGAGCGGGGCGCCGCCCGGCGGGTTCCCCCCTGGCCGGCGCGGTCTGTATACTGGCCGGCATTTTTACGCCCTGGATATCCGTCACCATGCAATTCGTTTCCCGTCTGATCGAGTTCGCCACCAACCACTACCTGCTGGTCGCGGCGCTGCTGGTCCTGCTGGTCCTGCTGTTGCTGCACGAGCTGCGCAAGGGTGGCAAGAGCCTGTCGACCCGCGAGCTGACCGCGCTGGTCAATGCCGACCAGGCGGTGGTCCTGGATATCCGTCCGGCCAAGGAGTTCGCCAGCGGGCACATCGTCGACGCGCTGAACATCCCGGCCGACAAGCTGAACAGCCGCATGACCGAGCTGGAAAAGTACAAGGGCAAGACCATCATCCTGGTCGACGCCATGGGCCAGCACTCCGGTACCTGGGGCGGCGTCCTGAAGAAGGCCGGCTTCAACGCCGCCAAGCTGTCCGGCGGGATCGGCAGCTGGCGCGGCGACAACCTGCCGCTGGTGAAGTGACATGCCGCCCGTCGTGATCTACACCACCGCCTGGTGTCCGTACTGCATCCGCGCCAAGCAGTTGCTGCAACGCAAGGGCGTGGACTTCCAGGAGATCGCCTGCGACGGCAAGCCCGAACTGCGCGCCGAGCTGGCACGCAAGGCGGGATCGACCACCGTGCCGCAGATCTGGATCGGCGAGACCCATGTCGGCGGCTGCGACGACCTTCATGCACTGGAGCGCGCCGGCAAGCTGGACGCGCTGCTGTCTGCCTGAAACCATTCATGAATTGACCCAAGGGAAGGCCCGAAAATGACCGAGCAAGCTACCAACGGCGCTGCCGACGAGCAGCAACCCCAGTTCTCCCTGCAGCGCATCTACCTGCGCGACCTGTCGTTCGAGTCGCCGAAGTCCCCGGAAATCTTCCGCCAGGAATGGAACCCGTCCATCAGCCTGGACCTGAACACTCGCCAGAAGCAGCTGGACGGCGACTTCTACGAAGTGGTCCTGACCGTATCGGTGACCGTGAAGAACGGCGAGGACACCACTGCCTTCATCGCCGAAGTGCAGCAGGCCGGCATCTTCCTGATCAAGAACCTCGATCCGTCGAGCATGAGCCATACCCTCGGCGCGTTCTGCCCGAACATCCTCTTCCCGTACGCTCGCGAAGCCCTGGACAACCTGGTGGTACGCGGTTCGTTCCCGGCGCTGATGCTGTCGCCGGTGAACTTCGACGCCCTCTACGCCCAGGAAATCGCCCGCATGCAGGCCTCCGGCGAGATCCCGACGCCGTCGGTCCAGTAAGCCCAGTGCTTGCGAAAAAGCCCGCCTTGCGCGGGCTTTTTCATGCCTGCCGGCCGGCTCAGTCCATGGCGAAGCCGAGCTGGCGCCAGGCTTCGTAGACGGTCACCGCCACCGTGTTGGACAGGTTCAGGCTACGGCAGCCTTCGCGCATCGGCAGGCGCAGGCGCCGATCGGTTGGCAGGGCGTTGCGCACGTCCTCCGGCAGTCCGCGGCTTTCCGGGCCGAAGAGGAAGGCATCGCCGCGCTGGTAGGCCACTTCGTGGAAGGCCCGCGACCCCTTGGTGGTGAAGGCGAACAGGCGTGGCTGGCCGAGGGCCTCGAGGCAGCTCTGCAGATCCGGGTAGCGGCGTACGCTGGCGTATTCGTGGTAGTCGAGGCCGGCACGGCGCAAGCGCTTGTCGTCCAGTTCGAAACCGAGCGGCTCGATCAGGTGCAGGCTGCATCCGGCGTTGGCGCAGAGCCTGATAATGTTGCCGGTATTCGGAGGAATCTCCGGTTGAAACAGGATGACGTGGAACATGCAGGGCTCCGGAGCAGATAACGGGCGGCATTCTACCTCCGCCATCGACGATCTGCGGCGCCAGCGCTGGAAAGTCTGGGGTGCGCTGGTGCTTGCCGGGTTGTTGTTCGGGCTGATGCTCGGCAGGTTGTTCGGTCCCGCTTCGCTGCCGACGTCTGCGCCGCAACTGCTGGCGGTCGGGGAGAGCGAGCAGGGCCTGGTCCTGCGCTTCGATCGCCAGGCTGCGGTTACGGCGGCACGGGTGGAGGGTGCCCTGACGTTGCGCATCGTCGCCCGGGGCGCGGCGCAGCAGGGAGACGGGCGATGGCTGGGCCAGCCGTTGCGCTGGCGCGTCCGCGAGGAGGGAAAGGCGCTGCTGTTGAGCCTGGTCTCGACCCGCCCCTTGCAGGGGCGCTGGCAGTGGTCGGAGGATGGCGAGGGCTGGCGCCTGGTCGTCGAACTGCAGGAGCGCGACGGCCGGGAATAAAAGGGGGAATTCTCAGCCTGCCTGTACCGAGGTCCCCAAACGGGAGGGCGGAGGCGCGGATCACTGCGCTACCGCCGGGCATAAAAGAGGGGAGTTCTCAGCCTGCCTGTACCGAGGTCCCCGAAACGGGTGTGGTGGTTGCGCGCGGATGCTGCGTCTGCCGCCGGGTGTAAAAGAGGGGATTCCCCAGCCTGCCTGTACCGAGGCCCCCGAAATCTTCGTTATCTGCTCCAATGCAGGGGCTGTGCCAATTCTCATGAGCGCGCTGGCGGCGCGCGCGCTTTCCTGAAGGATTGTGGATAAGTCTGTGGGCGAGCTGGTGATGAATGCCTCTGGAAGCCCGTGGATCAAGGGCTTGGCGGCATCCCAGGGGTTTGTGGGAAGTCGATTGCGGAAAAATGACGGAGCGGGCTTTTCCGCCAGCGATTGATGCCGATTTGTCGCCTGCTGGTGCACGCTGCCCAAAATCCGGGCAAGGGCCGCAGCCCTGCCGAACCGGCGGATAACCGCGATGCGGTTATTCGCCCTACGCCATGGTTTGACCGGTGGTGCCGGGCGGGCGCTCGCCGAGGTTGGGGCTGTGCTGCGGACGGTAGGGCGAATAACGCCATAGGCGTTATCCGCCGCGGCCCTGCACAATCGGCGGATAACCGCGATGCGGTTATTCGCCCTACGCTACGATTTGACCGGTGGTTCCGGGCGGGCGCCCTGCCGAGGCTGGGGCGGCGTCTCGCTTGGCACGGGCGCGCGACGGACCATGAAAAACGGGGCCCGAAGGCCCCGTTGGGTCGCTCATGGGAGCAGTGGCGCTTCAGTCGTCGCCTTCGTCGTCGGCTCCATCGACGTTCATCCCCAGCTCCTTGATCTTGCGGGTCAGGGTATTGCGGCCCCAGCCGAGCAGCACGGCGGCATCGCGGCGGCGGCCGGCGGTGTGCTTGAGGGCGGTTTCTATCATGATCCGTTCGAAGGCCGGCACGGCGCTGTCCAGCAGGTTCGACTGGCCGCGGCCCAGCGCCTGGTCGGCCCACTGGCGAAGGGCCTGTTCCCAGTTCGCCGCCGGCGCGCTGTCCTGCGGCTGGGTCAGCAGCTCCGGCGGCAGGTCGTCGATGTGCACCTCGCGGCCGGAGGCCATCACGGTGATCCAGCGACAGGTGTTCTCCAGTTGGCGGACGTTGCCCGGCCAGCCGAGGTTCTTCAGGTACTCCTCGGTTTCCGCCTTCAGCAGCTTGGGTTCCACCGCCAGCTCCTGGGCGGCGCGGCTGAGGAAGTGCCGGGCCAGCGCCGGGATGTCCTCGCGGCGGTCGGCCAGCCGCGGGATGTGGATGCGGATCACGTTCAGGCGATGGAACAGGTCCTCGCGGAACTTGCCGTCGCGCACCAGGCTTTCCAGGTTCTGGTGGGTGGCGGCGATGATCCGCACGTCGACCTTCACCGGCGTGTGCCCGCCGACCCGGTAGAACTCGCCGTCGGCCAGGACGCGCAGCAGGCGGGTCTGGGTGTCGGCCGGCATGTCGCCGATCTCGTCGAGGAACAGGGTGCCGCCATCGGCTTGCTCGAAGCGTCCGCGGCGCTGGGCGGCGGCCCCGGTGAAGGCGCCCTTCTCATGGCCGAACAGCTCGGATTCCATCAGGTCCTTGGGGATCGCCGCCATGTTCAGCGCGATGAATGGCGAGGCTGCGCGCGGGCTGTGGCGATGCAGGGCATGGGCGACCAGCTCCTTGCCGGTACCCGATTCGCCGTTGATCAGCACGGTGATGTTGGAATGGCTGAGGCGGCCGATGGCGCGGAATACCTCCTGCATCGCCGGCGCCTCGCCGATGATCTCCGGCGTGCGCGCCTGGTTCGCCGGCAGCTCCAGGCCCTGCTGCTCCTGGGCGTGCTGGTTGGCGCGCTTGACCAGGGAGACCGCCTCGTCGACGTCGAACGGCTTGGGCAGGTATTCGAAGGCGCCGCCCTGGTAGGAGGCCACCGCGCTGTCGAGGTCGGAATGCGCGGTCATGATGATCACCGGCAGGCGCGGATGCAGTTCGCGGATCTGCGCCAGCAGGTCGAGGCCGCTGGCGCCGGGCATGCGGATATCGGAGATGATCACGTCCGGCTGCTGCCGGCCGAGGCGGCCGATCACGCTGTCGGCGCTGTCGAAGCTCACCGTGGTCATGCCTTCCTGTTGCAGGGCCTTTTCCAGTACCCAGCGGATGGAGCGGTCGTCGTCGACGATCCAGACGGTCTCTGATCGGCTCATGGTCAATGCACTCCTTGTTCCAGGGGCAGGAACAGACTGAACACGGTATGGCCGGGGTGGCTCTCGCATTCAATCAGCCCCTGGTGCTGGCTGATGATGTTCTGGGCGATGGCCAGGCCGAGTCCGGTACCGTCCGGACGGCCGCTGACCATGGGGTAGAAGATGGTTTCCTGGAGCTCGGCCGGAATGCCCGGGCCGTTGTCGATGATCTCCACCTTGCACACCAGGCGGTGACGCGTGTGGCCGATGGTGAACTGGCGCAGGGTACGGCTGCGCAGGGTGATGCGACCGAGGCGCAGGTCGTTCTGCCCGGCGATCGCCTGCATGGCGTTGCGTACCATGTTGAGCACGGCCTGGATCATTTGCTCGCGGTCGAGCAGCAGGTCGGGGATGCTCGGGTCGTAGTCGCGGACCAGGGTGATGCTGCCCTGGCTCTCCGCTTCCACCAGGCTGCTGACCCGCTCCAGCACTTCATGGATGTTGGTCGGCGCCAGGTTCGGCAGTTTGTTCGAGCCGAGCATGCGGTCCACCAGGTTCCGCAACCGGTCGGCTTCTTCGATGATGACGTTGGTGTAGTCCTTCAGCGACTCTTCCGGCAGCTCGCGGGATAGCAGTTGCGCTGCGCCGCGGATGCCGCCGAGCGGGTTCTTGATCTCGTGGGCGAGCCCGCGCACCAGCAGCTTGGTGGTCTCCTGCTTGGACAACTGCGCTTCTTCGCGGGTGATCCGCATCAGCCGGTCGCGCGGATGGACCTCGAGCAGCAGCAGCGTCTCGTTGCGGTTGAGGATGGGCGTCACCGCATAGTCGACCGTGATGCTGACGCCGGTGATCGAGGTCAGGGTCGCTTCGCGCTTGGTGAACGGATGTGCCTGTTCCACCGCCTGGCGCAGCGAGTTCAAGGCTTCCGGCGATTCGGTGAACAGCTCGCTGATGAATTGCCCGTGGCTGCGCTGGCCGCTCACGGCCAGGAGCATCTCCGCCGCCGGGTTCATGTACTCCAGGCGCAGTTCGCCGTTGAGCAGGATCACCGCGGTGGTCAGGTTGTCGAGCAACAGTCGGTGCAGGGTATCGGTCGGCATGGCGGGCAGCTGTTCCAAGGTTGGGCAGGAAAATGCAAAAAGCAAACCAGGCGCCGAAAAGGCGCGTTTTTTCTGCCGAGGCGCTGGCTAGAGGTGCGCCGGGAAGGTTTTCGGCGACGAGCGGTGACCCGAAATGGGGACAGTATAGAAAGTGGTGCGGGTAATCGCACCAATCTGGTGCGTTGGCGTGGCCGGCGGCGTTTTCGCCAGGAGAGTCGGGAAAAAAACCGGAAAATCCCGCCCACCGTGGAGTGGGCAGGGGAAGTTCGGCTAGCGCTCGCTTGGCTCTATCGCGCTGACCAGCGGCGTATCGACCTCCGGCAGGGGTTGCCCGGCGATGCTCACTCGATGCAGGTGGAAGGGCTGGCTCGGGGTGCTTTCGACGGTCATGCCGTCGCCATCGATGATTTCCACTGCGACCTGGTGGGTGCCGCGATCGAGGTTCTTCAACGGGAACACCGGGCTGCGTCCCGGCACTCCGGCAGGCTTGCCGTCGAGCAGCAGGCGATAGCGATGGCCGGGCAGCAGCGCCGGCTCGCTGGTGACGGTGACGATGACGTCGCCGCTGTTGGCGCGCAGGGTTGCGTCCGGTTCGGGGAAGAGGATGCGCAGTAGCTGGTAGGCCGGCGGCTTCACCTCCAGCGGCGCGGCGGGCGGACGATAGCGTATGCCCGGCGGCGCCACGCTGTTGCCCGGCGCCAGTTCGACGCGTTGGGCCTTGCGCCCGCTGGGCGGCTGGTCGGTGTAGACGCGGTTGCCCTCGGCGTCGATGTAGGTGTAGACCCCCGCTTGCGCGGCGCAGGCCAGGCACAGCAGGAGGGCGCCGAGAATGCGCGGGATCATCGCTTCTTCCCGAGGTGCACGCGCTGCACGGTGAAGGTCACCGGCGGGCTGGATTGCAGCACCCGTTCGCCGTTGAGTACCTGTACCGCGAGGCTGTGGTCGCCGCGGTCGATCTCGTGCAGGGTGAAGCGGGTGCCGCTGCTGGGCGTGCCGTAGGGTTTGCCGTCCAGCACCAGTTGCAACTGGTGGCCGCTGTGCAGGGCCGGGCGGATGCTGACGCTGACGTTGAAGGTGCCGTTGTTGGCGCGCAGCGCCTCTTCCGTGGGGAGGTCGCTGAGGGCAAGGATCTCGTAGGCGGCGGCCTCGCTATCGGCGGCCGGGGCATTGCCCGCGGAGGACTTTTCCGGCGTGTCGATTCCTACGGTATTGGTCGGCTGCAGTTCGACGGTCTGCGCCTGCACCCCGTCTGGCGGCTGGTTGGTGAATACCTTGTTGCCGTTGGCGTCGGTGTATTGGTAGATCTGCGCCATGGCCGGCAGGGCGGCGGCCAGGAGCAGGCAGCTGGTGATCAGGCGCATGGACGGTCTCCGGGTGAACCTGCCAAGCGTTGCACCGCATCGGCGCGCTGGCAAGCCGTGCATTGTGCGGCATGCGGGTATTCGAAGGTGTGCGCTGGGGCACGTTGGCGGTCGCTGTGCCCCGCCGCGCGGCTGCGTTCGTCTCAGCCGGCACTGGCGGGGCGAACCCTCGTTGCGCCAGAGTGTCTGTGCTTGCGCCGCCGGCCGGCGGCCCCGTTCGAAACGGCGGGTGTCCGGCTTGTATGATGCGGCTGTTTCGGTTTCTCACCTTGGGGACTGCCTTTCTCGTGCCGATCATCGCCCGCTTCACCCTTCGCTCCCGCGTCCTGGCGGCCCTGCTGCTGTGCCTCTGCGCCGCCCTGTTCTACTCGCCGCCGGGTGCCGCGGCGCTGCCGAACCCGTTGGCGGGGAGTTCTTCCGGTGGCGAGAAGGTCAGCGATGCGCAGTTGGAACAATCGCTGAACCAGGTCATCCAGACCCTGGAGAACGACAGGCAGCGCGCCGACCTGCTGAAAAAGCTGAAACAGCTGCGCGACGTGACCAAGAAAGGCAAGGAAAGCGAGGGTGGGGTGCTGGGGCTGATCGGCGATACCCTGACCAGCCTGGAAAAGCAGTTCCAGGGCGCGAACAGCCCGGTCGCGTTATGGGGCAACCAGTTCCAGCTGGCGCGTGCCGAACTCGAGGAGCGCTTTCCAAGCTGGCGCGACCTGCCGGCGATGGTCTTCGATTTTTCGGTGGTGATCCTCCTCTGGGCCTGCCTGGCCAGCGCGCTGCTCTGGCTCAGCCGGCGCATGCGCGAGCGCTTCGGCCTGTCGGCGGAGTTGCCGCAGCATCCGAAGACCCGCGACCTGCTGCTGTTCTCCCTGCGCAAGCTGGGCCCCTGGCTGGTGGCCTTCCTCATCACCCTGTACCTGTCGGTGGTGCTGCCGGACTCCCTGAGCAAGACCCTGGCGATGGTCATGGCCTATGTGCTGGTCTGCGGCACGCTGTTCTCCGCGCTGTGCGTGATTTCCCTCTCGCTGCTCAGCGGCCCGCACCGCCAGCGCGCCCTGGATATCCTGCGGCGCCAGGCGTTCCGCCCGTTGTGGCTGATCGGCAGCCTCGCCGCGCTGGGCGAGGTCGCCCACGATCCGCGGCTGATCGCCGGCCTCGGCGAGCACACCTCGATCTGCCTGAGTACCCTGGCCAACGCCAGCGCCGCGCTGTTCACCGCCTTGTTCGTGATGCGTTTCCGCCGGCCGATCGCCCACCTGATCCGCAACCAGCCGCTGGAGCGCCGCCTCAAGCGCCGTAGCCTGCACGACCTGGTGCAACTGGTCGGCTCGCTGTGGTTCGTGCCGGTGCTGGTGCTGGTGGGGATTTCCCTGTTCGCCACCTTCGTTTCCGCCGGCGACAGCAGTTCGGCGTTGCGCCGGGCGCTGGTCTGCGCGGTGCTGGCGGTGGTGGCGATGACCGTGATCGGGCTGATCCGCCGCCGTTCCAGTCGGGTCGGCGCCGGCCCGCGCCGCAGCGCGCCGTACATCGAGCAGTTGCAGAGCTTCGGCTACACCCTGCTGCACATCTTCGTGGTGCTGTTCTTCATCGAGGTCGCCTTGCGCGTCTGGGGCATGTCGCTGATTCGCTATGCGGAAGGCGAGGGCGAGCAGATCAGCATGAAGGTAGTCAGCTTCGGCACCACCCTGCTGGTCGCCTGGCTGATCTGGATCCTCACCGATACCGCGATCCAGCACAGCCTCGGCCTGGGCGGCAAGAGCCGGCCGAACACCCGCGCGCTGACCATGCTGCCGCTGATCCGCAACGTGCTGTTCGCCACCATCGCGGTGATCGCCCTGATCGTCGCCCTGGCCAACATGGGCATGAACGTCACCCCGCTGCTGGCCGGTGCCGGCGTGATCGGCCTGGCCATCGGCTTCGGTGCGCAGTCGCTGGTGGCGGACCTGATCACCGGCCTGTTCATCATCATCGAGGACTCGCTGTCGATCGACGACTACGTCGACGTCGGCGGCCACCTTGGCACGGTCGAGGGCCTGACTATCCGTACCGTGCGCCTGCGCGACCTGGACGGCGTGGTGCATACCATCCCGTTCAGCGAGATCAAGAGCATCAAGAACTACTCGCGCCAGTTCGGCTACGCGATGTTCCGCTGGCCGGTGCCGGCGAGCATGCCGATCGACGACGCGGTGGCGCTGGTGCGCGAGGTCGCGATGGAGCTGCGCAGCGACCCGGCGGTCTACCGCAACCTGTGGTCGCCGATGGAATTGCAGGGCGTGGAGAGTTTCGACAACGGCCAGGCGATCCTGCGCTTCCGCTTCAAGACCGCGCCGATCAAGCAGTGGGAGGTCCAGCGGGCGTTCAACCTGCGCCTGCGTCGGCGCCTCGACCAGGCCGGCCTCGAACTGTCCATGCCGCGTCTCAACGTACAGTTGAGCCGGGCGCCCAAGGCGAAATCCGCGGAACCGGACGAGCAGGGCACGCCGGCGGACGGCGGCATCTAGCGCGACAGGATGACCCGGCAGATGCGGCGCATGTCGCGGTCGTCGATGCCGTCGCACTGCCACGGCGCACGCGATACCACGGCCCGGCACTGGCGGCGCATGTCGCGGCTGTCGATGTCGTCGCAGCGCTTGCGGTCGCCGCGGACGATGGCGCGGCACTGGCGGCGCGTGTCGCCGTCGCGGATGTCGTCGCAGTCGTAGCGCTGTCCCGGCGCCAGCAGCGCGCCGCAGTAACGCCGCAGGTCGCGGCTGTCGATGTCGCCGCAATCCCCGCTGTCGCCGCGTTCCAGTGCGTTGCACATGCGCCGCAGGTCGCGGTCGTGGATATCGCGGCATTCGGTGCCGGCCTGGGCGGGCAGGCTGAGGATGGCGGCAAGCAGGAGCCAGAGAGAGTGACGCATGGACGGTCCTTATCCTTGGGGCGGGGAGCGCGGCAAGTCTAACCGAACGGCGCGGCGAACTTTGCGTTTCTCCATGGGCCGGCCCATAAAAAAGGCCTCCCGAAGGAGGCCTCAAGAGGGTGACTCGTTGTTATAGGAAAGGGTGGATCAGACGCTGTAGTACAGGTCGTATTCCAGCGGGTGCACGAAGGTGCGCACCTTGATCTCTTCTTCGCTCTTCAGCTCGATGTAGGCATCGATGAACTCGTCGGTGAACACGCCGCCCTTGGTCAGGAACGCGCGGCCCTTGTCGAGTTCTTCCAGCGCCTCTTTCAGGCTGCCGCAAACCTGCGGGATTTCCTTCGCCTCTTCCGGCGGCAGGTCGTACAGGTTCTTGTCGGCGGCATCGCCGGGGTGGATCTTGTTCTGGATGCCGTCCAGGCCGGCCATCAGCAGCGCGGCGAAGGCCAGGTAGGGGTTGGCTGCCGGGTCCGGGAAGCGCGCTTCGATACGGCGGGCCTTCGGGCTGGATACGTAGGGGATACGGATCGAGGCGGAACGGTTGCGCGCCGAGTAGGCCAGCATCACCGGAGCTTCGAAGCCCGGGACCAGGCGCTTGTAGGAGTTGGTCGAGGGGTTGGTGAAGCCGTTCAGGGCCTTGCCGTGCTTGATGATGCCGCCGATGAAGTACAGGGCGGTCTCGGACAGGCCGGCATAGCCTTCGCCGGCGAAGGTGTTCTTGCCGTCCTTGGAGATCGACATGTGCACGTGCATGCCCGAACCGTTGTCGCCGTACAGCGGCTTCGGCATGAAGGTCACGGTCTTGCCGTAGGCGTCGGCGACGTTGTGCACGCAGTACTTCAGGGTCTGCACTTCGTCGGCCTTGGCGACCAGGGTGTTGAACTTCACGCCGATCTCGTTCTGGCCGGCGGTTGCCACTTCGTGGTGGTGGACTTCGACTACCAGGCCCATTTCTTCCAGGGCGTTGCACATGGCGGTGCGGATTTCATGGTCGTGGTCGACCGGCGGTACCGGGAAGTAGCCGCCCTTCACACCCGGGCGATGGCCCTTGTTGCCGGACTCGATGTCGGCGTCGGTGTTCCAGGAAGCCTGCTCGGAGAAGATCTTGAACATCGAGCCGGAGATGTCGGACTTGAACTTCACTTCGTCGAAGATGAAGAACTCCGGCTCCGGGCCGACGAACACGGTGTCGCCGATGCCGGTGGACTTCAGGTACTCCTCGGCGCGCTTGGCGATGTTGCGCGGGTCGCGCTCGTAGCCTTGCATGGTGCTCGGCTCGATGATGTCGCAGACCAGGATCAGGGTCGGCTCTTCGGTGAACGGATCGAGGACGGCGGTGCTGTCGTCCGGCATCAGGATCATGTCGGAGGCTTCGATGCCTTTCCAGCCGGCGATGGAGGAGCCGTCGAACATCTTGCCGGCTTCGAAGAACTCATCGTCCAGCGCGTCGCGAGCCGGCATGGTGACGTGTTGCTGCTTGCCCTTGGTATCGGTGAAGCGCAGGTCTACCCACTTCACGTCATGGTCTTTGATCAGTTGGTGCGACTTGTACGACATGCTGTCCTCCAGGAGGGATTAGAGCTGGGAGCTTTTTCTGTGCCCCAGTATCGGGTGATGCCGGCCGGAATACTCCGCCAGGGCAACCTGCCTCACAAGTGAGCAAGTTGCGTGCCAGTGCCCGGAATCGGGCAGGGCCCCATGTTTGGCGGGGCCAGGTCTTCTTCAGGGTAGCTGGGCGGCCTTCGGGTGCACCGTTATGGTGCTCCATGTTGGTGCATCATTCCATTTTGGTGCAGCAAAAATAACTGTGCATATTTCTGCTCAATACGTGAGCAATTTCAGATATAATTCCGCCCCTTTTTTTCCGTCGCCCCGCGCGTTCGCGTCCCTCGCATGAAACTCATCGTCAAGACCTTCCAGGAAATCACCATCAAGAGCCGGCCGGTGCGCAAGCGCTTCATCCGGCAGTTGGCGAAGAACATCCGCGCGGTGCTGCGCGACCTGGACCCGGAGCTGAAGGTCGAGGGCGAGTGGGACAACCTGGAGGTAGAGACCGCCGTGGTCGACGCCAAGGCCAGGCGCGAGATGATCGAGCGCCTGACCTGCACCCCGGGCATCGGTCATTTCCTCGAGGTTCACGAGTATCCGCTGGGCGATTTCGACGACATCCTCGCCAAGTGCAAGGCGCATTTCGGCGACCAGTTGGCCGGCAAGACCTTCGCCGTGCGCTGCAAGCGCGCCGGCAAGCACGCGTTCACCTCGATGGAGGTGGAACGTTACGTCGGCAGCGGCCTGCGCCGCGAATGCGGGGCTGCCGGGATCGACCTGAAGCAGCCGGAAGTCGAGGTGCGGATGGAAATCCGCCTCGACCGCCTGTTCGTCATCCATCGCCAGCATCCGGGCCTGGGCGGCTATCCGCTGGGCGCGCTGGAGCAGGTGCTGGTGCTGATGTCCGGCGGCTTCGACTCGACCGTGGCGGCCTACCAGATGATGCGCCGCGGGATGATCAGCCACTTCGTGTTCTTCAACCTCGGCGGGCGCGCCCACGAACTGGGGGTGATGGAAGTCGCCCACTACCTGTGGGAGAAGTACGGCCGCTCGCAGCGCGTGCTGTTCGTCAGCGTGCCGTTCGAGGAAGTGGTCGGCGAGATCCTCACCAAGGTCGACGACAGCTATATGGGCGTGACCCTCAAGCGCATGATGCTGCGCGCCGCCAGCCGCGTGGCCGAGCGCCTGGAGCTGGACGCGCTGGTGACCGGCGAGGCGATCTCCCAGGTGTCCAGCCAGACCCTGCCGAACCTCTCGGTGATCGACCGGGTTACCGACACCCTGGTGCTGCGCCCGCTGATCGTCAGCCACAAGCAGGACATCATCGACACCGCCCGGCAGATCGGCACCGCCGAGTTCGCCCGGCACATGCCGGAATACTGCGGGGTGATCTCGGTGAACCCGACCACCCAGGCCAAGCCCTACCGCGTCGAGCACGAAGAGTCGAAATTCGACATGGCGGTGCTCGAGCGCGCCCTGGAGCGCGCCACCCAGCGCACCGTCGACCGGGTGATCGACGAACTCGGCCAGGACCTGCAGGTGGAAGAGGTCGGCGAGGTGCTGCCCGGTCAGATTGTCATCGATATCCGCCATCCTGATGCCCAGGAAGACGAACCCCTGGCCCTGGAAGGCGTCGAAGTCCAGGCGCTGCCGTTCTACGCGATCAACAGCCGCTTCAAGGAACTGGACGCCAACCGCCAGTACCTCCTGTATTGCGACAAAGGGGTGATGAGCCGCCTGCATGCCCATCACCTGCTCAACGAGGGGCACACCAATGTGCGTGTTTATCGTCCGGCTTAAGCAGCCGGGCTTGTTCGGCGGCAGCATCCGCCACCGTCCTCCCGACACGTCCGCCGCCTAGGCCGATGCCCGCCCTTCGGCGTGCCGGCCGGACCGGGGCAGCGTCCGCCTGCTGCCCGCCCCTTAATTGAAGAAGCCTGTCGTGTCGGGCGCCGCCCTGTCCGACCCCACCACCGCCGCGAAGCCGCGCTTCGGGCGTTAAACGAGACAAGACTTGTGATCGAAAATCTGCGCAACATCGCCATCATCGCCCACGTCGACCATGGCAAGACCACCCTGGTGGACAAGCTGCTGAAGCTGTCCGGCACCCTCGACCGCAAAGAAGCGGAAAGCGAGCGGGTGATGGACTCCAACGACCAGGAAAAAGAGCGTGGCATCACCATCCTGGCGAAGAACACCGCGATCAAGTGGAACGGCTACAACATCAACATCGTCGACACCCCCGGTCACGCCGACTTCGGCGGCGAGGTGGAGCGCGTGATGTCGATGGTCGACTCCGTGCTGCTGGTGGTCGACGCCCAGGACGGCCCCATGCCGCAGACCCGCTTCGTGACCCAGAAGGCCTTCAAGGCCGGCCTGCGTCCGATCGTGGTGGTGAACAAGATCGACCGCCCGGGCGCGCGTCCGGACTGGGTCATCGACCAGATCTTCGACCTGTTCGACAACCTCGGCGCCACCGACGAGCAACTCGACTTCCCGATCGTCTACGCCAGCGCCCTGAACGGCATCGCCGGCCTCGACCACGAGAAGATGGACGACAACATGGACGCGCTGTTCCAGGCGATCATCGACCACGTCCCGGCTCCGGTGGTGGACACCGAGGGTCCGTTCCAGATGCAGATCTCGCAGCTGGACTACAACAGCTTCCTCGGCGTGATCGGTATCGGCCGCATCACCCGCGGCAAGGTCAAGTCCAACACCCCGGTGGTGGCCATCAGCGACGACGGCAGCAAGCGCAACGGCCGCATCCTGAAGATCATGGGCCACCACGGCCTGCAGCGCGTCGAGGTGGCCGAGGCGGAAGCCGGCGACATCGTCTGCGTCAGCGGCATGGAGGAGCTGTTCATCTCCGATACCCTGTGCGACCCGCAGAACGTCGAGGCGCTGCCGCCGCTGACCGTCGACCAGCCGACCGTGAGCATGACCTTCCAGGTCAACGATTCGCCGTTCGCCGGCCGCGAAGGCAAGTTCGTCACCAGCCGCAACATCAAGGAGCGCCTGGAGAAGGAACTGCTGCATAACGTGGCGCTGCGCGTCGAGCCGGGCGACAGCCCGGAGAAGTTCAAGGTTTCCGGCCGTGGCGAACTGCACCTGTCGGTACTGATCGAGACCATGCGCCGCGAAGGCTTCGAGCTGGCCGTGGGCCGCCCGGAAGTGGTGATCATCGAGAAGGACGGCGAGAAGCAGGAGCCCTACGAGAACGTCACCATCGACATCGAGGAGCAGCACCAGGGCTCGGTGATGGAGCAGATGGGCCTGCGCAAGGGCGACCTGAGCAACATGATTCCCGACGGCAAGGGCCGCGTGCGCCTGGAGTACACCATTCCGGCGCGCGGCCTGATCGGCTTCCGCAACAACTTCCTGACCCTGACCTCGGGCACCGGCATCCTGACCTCGACCTTCAGCCACTACGGTCCGATCAAGGCCGGCGAAGTCAGCAACCGCCAGAACGGCGTACTGGTCTCCATGGCCACCGGCACCGCCCTGACCTACTCGCTGGAGACCCTGCAGAGCCGCGGCAAGCTGTTCCTCGGCCCGGGCGACGAAATCTACGAAGGCCAGTTGGCCGGCATCAACAGCCGTGACAACGATCTGGTGATCAACCCGACCAAGGGCAAGAAGCTCGACAACATGCGCGCTTCCGGCAAGGACGAAGTCATCGCCCTGGTTCCGCCGATCCGCTTCACCCTCGAGCAGGCGCTGGAGTTCATCGCCGACGACGAGCTGGTGGAAGTGACGCCGAAGTCGATCCGCCTGCGCAAGAAGATGCTCAACGAGAACGACCGCAAGCGCTACGAGCGCAGCAAGGTCTAAACCGTTGCCGTACCGGCGCGCCGCAACGGCGTGCCTCGCGGCCGGCAGGCAGGGCAGGGGTGCCCGGCCTACCGGCCGTTTTGCTATGCGCCGGGCGCTTTCCGGCGTGGCTTGATGGCCCCCGCGGCAGCGGCCCGCAGCAAGCGGCGGAACGTCGGGCAGTCCATGTGCTCGCGCGCCGGACAGGCCGCGGCATGCCGCAGGCCGTCGCGCATGGCGGCGAGGCGGCGGATCGTCCGGTCCAGTTCGTCGGCCTTGGCCGCCAGCGCCGCGCGGTCGATCCGCAGCGCGCCGTCGGCTGCGCCCATGCCGGCAATCTCGTCCAGCGACAACCCGGCGGCGCGGCCCAGCCCGATCAGCGCCAGCCGCTCCAGCACGCCTGCATCGAACAGCCGGCGCAGGCCGTGCCGGCCGCTGGAGGCGATCAGTCCCTTTTCCTCGTAGTAGCGCAGGGTCGAGGCCGGTACCCCGGATCGTCGCGCGACCTCGCCTATGTCCAGTTGGCGCATGCCCTTGACCTCAAGTCGACTTGAAGTGGAAGACTAGCGTTTCGGCACCTGGGCCGTGACGAAATACAGACGAGGTGAACCTCATGTGGGACGAACGCTATGCCGCCGAAGAGTATGTCTACGGAACCGAACCCAACGCTTTCCTGAAGGAGCATGCGCAGCGGCTGGCCGGGCCGGTGCTGAGCGTCGCCGAGGGCGAGGGGCGCAACGCGGTGTTCCTCGCTTCGCTGGGGCTGGAGGTGCTTGGCGTGGACGGCTCCGCCGTCGGCCTGGCCAAGGCGCGCCGGCTGGCCGAGGCGAAAGGCGTGTCGATCGACACCCTGGTGGTCGACCTGGCGGACTACGAACCGCCGGCAGCGGCGTTCGGCGCGGTGGTGTCGATCTTCGCGCACCTGCCCAGTCGCGTGCGCGGCAGACTCAACCGCCTGCTGGAGCGTTCGCTGCGACCGGGCGGTCTCTTCCTGCTGGAGGCCTATCGGCCGGAACAGCTCGGCCGCGGCACCGGCGGCCCGGCGGACGTCGACATGCTGGTGAGCCGCGCGGCGCTGGAGGCTGAGCTGCCGGAGTGCGAAGTGCTGCTGGCGCGGGAAATCGAGCGCGAGGTGGTCGAGGGCCGTTTCCACACCGGCGCGGCCTGCGTGGTCCAGTTCATCGCCAGGAAGAGGTAGCTCGCCACGGGGCGGGCGTCGGAATGCGTCGAATCTCTGGAATGCGGGCTGTATACTCCCGGGGCGGGTTCCGCTCTGGCAGGATGGCCAGGGCAGGTATCAGTGGATCGTGGTACCTCTTGATCAAGGATTCGACGCATGCAATGGATTTTCATGCTGGTGGGCCTGGTCCTCGGCGGCTTCGCCGGGGAATCGCTGGTCGGCGCCCTCCTCGGCGGCCTTTCCGGCCTGGCCCTGGGACAGGCCGTCTCGCTGCAGAACCTGGCGCAACAGAACGAGCGCCTGCGCAAGCAGATGAGCGAATTCGCCGAACGCTTCGAGCGCGGCACCGAGGTCATCCACCAGCGCTTGCTGCGCGTGGAGCGCCAGGCGCAGGACCTTCCCGAAAGCGTTCCCGAGCCGGCCGCCGGCATCGACCAGCCGCTCGCAGACACGCCTCCCGCTCCTCCCGCCGAGGTTGCCCCGCCGCTGGACTGGGACATCGAGCTGCCGGCCGTCGAGGCTGCGCCGCCTCCGCCTCGTCCCCCCGAACCCGTCCAGCCCATCGAGCGTCAGCCGGCGTTCCAGCCTGACGCCCAGCCAGCGCCGCGCCGTGCCGCCCCTCCAGCGCCTCCACGCGAACCCTCGCTGGTCGAGCGTGGCTTCGCCGCGGCCAAGGGCTGGCTGTTCGGCGGCAACACGGTATTGCGCATCGGCGTGGTGCTGCTGTTCATCGGCCTGGCCTTCCTCCTGCGCTATGCCTCGGAACGGGTGGCGGTGCCGGTGGAGTACCGCTACGCCGGGGTGGCGCTGGCAGCGATGGCGCTGCTCGGCGTCGGCTGGTGGTTGCGCGAGCGGCGCGCCGCCTACGGCCTGATCCTGCAAGGCACCGGTATCGCGGTGCTGTACCTGACCATCTTCGCCGCCATGCGCCTGCATCCGCTGATCTCTCCCGGCGCGGCGCTGGCCCTGCTGGTGGTGGTGACGATCTGCTCGGCGATCCTCGCCGTGCTGCAGAACGCCATGGGCCTGGCGGTGGTGGCGGCGCTCGGCGGCTTCGCCGCGCCGATCCTGACCTCCACCGGCAGCGGCAACCATGTAGCGCTGTTCAGCTACTTCGCCCTGCTCAACGCCGGCATCTTCGCCATCGCCTGGTTCCGCGCCTGGCGGCCGCTCAACCTGGTCGGCTTCGTCGGCACCTTCGGCATCGGCTTCGCCTGGGGACTGCGCTCCTATACACCGGAGCTGTTCGCCAGCACCGAGCCGTTCCTGGCCCTGTTCTTCCTGATGTACGTCGGGATCGGCCTGCTCTTCGCCCGCCGCAAGCTGCTGGAGGCCGCGCAGGCGCCTGCCGAGCGCGGCGAACTGCTGCGCTGGTCGGCGCGACAGGCCGACTACATCGACGCCACCGTGCTGTTCGGCCCGCCACTGGTGGGGTTCGGCCTGCAATGCGCGGTGATCGGCCACATCGACTTCGGCATGGCCTTCAGTGCCCTGGCCCTGGGGCTCTTCTACATGGTCCTGGCGCGGGTGCTGCGCGGCCATGCTTCGGCCGGACGCACCAGCCTGCTGGTGGAAATCTGCCTGGCGCTGGGGGTGGTCTTCGGCACCCTGGCCATTCCGCTCGGCCTGGACGCGCGCTGGACCTCGGCCGCCTGGGCCGTCGAGGGCGCCGGCATCTACTGGCTCGGCCTGCACCAGCAACGCCGCCTGGCGCGGCTCTTCGCCCTGCTGTTGCAGGGCGGTGCGGCGTTGGCCTACCTGAATGGCGTGCGCCCGGGTGAGACGACGTTGCTGGAGGGTTCGCCGCTGGGCGCGCTGATGCTCGGTGCGGCGGCGCTGTTCAGCTTCTGGCAGCTGCGTCGCGCGCCGGCGAAAGCGCTGGCCGACTGGGAGCCGGCCTGCCGGCCGTTGCTGGCGGCCGCCGGCCTGGCCTTCCTCTACCTGGTCGCACCGCTCTGCCTGGCCGTCGACAGCACCGCCATCGCCTGGGCCGTGGCCGGCCTGGCGAGCTTGTTCGCCGGCTTGCGCCTGGGCTCGCGTACCTTCCTGTTCTGCGCCTTCGCCGTGCAACTGCTGGGCGGTGCGCTGTTCCTCCTGCATTTGCAGGGCGGCGATGGCCAGGGTGGGGTATTCGACTCGGGCTGGCGTGGCTTGATGACCGCCTCGCTGATTGGCCTGGCGCTGATCGGCGGCATGCTGCTGGCGGCGCGCGACCCGCTGGTGAAGGACGACAGTCGGCTGCTCATGGGCTTGAGCCTGGTGCTGCTGGCCGGTCTGGCGTTCGTCAACCTGGCAGTGCTGTTCGTCCTGCCTTGGCGCAGCGCCAGCGCGGTATGGGCCGGTAGCGGGCTGCTGATCATCTGGCTGAGCCTGGTGCTGCGCCAGCGCCTGAGCTTCTACTTCGGCCTCGCCTTGCAGGTAGTGGGCGGCCTGGCGTTCCTCCTCGCCGGGCCGTCGCTGTTCGGCTCGCTGAGCGGCGAAGGCCTGCGGCCCCTGGCCCATTCCGGGTTCTGGACGCCGGCAGTGCTGGCCCTGGCGGCGCTGGTCGGCGCCTGGCGGCTGCGCCGCGCCGGCGAGCGCGAGCGGGCGCTGGGTATCGGTACCCTCGGCCTGGCCGAGCTGTCGCACTTGCTGCTGCTCTGGGGAGCCGGCTGGTGGGCGCTGACCGCGCTGTGCGAAACCGTCCGCTTCGTGCCTTATGGCCTGCGCGAGCATGCGTTGCTGCTGGTGGCCGCGGCGACAGTGGCGTCGTGGATGCTGCTGGCGCTGCGCGAGCGCTGGCGCGAACTGGCCCTGCTGTGCCTGGCGCTGGTCCCGGTGGCGCTGTTGGCCCTGGCCAGTGCCTGGCGTTTCGATTACCAGCCGTTCGGCGAATTCGGCTGGCTGGCCTGGCCGCTGCTGTTCGCCACGCACCTGCTGTCGCTGCGACGCCTTGCCCCGTTGCTGCCGGCGAAGGCCCTGAGCGTTGCCCATGTGCTCGGTTGCTGGCTGTTGCTAGGGGTGCTGGCGCTGGAGCTGCGCTACCTGTTCGCCCTGCTCGCCGAACAGTACAACGCCTGGCGTTGGCTGGGCTGGGCGTTGGTCCCGAGCGCCTACCTGCTGCTGGTGGCTGGCGGGCGGAGCCTGCCCTGGCCGCTGCGCGACTTCCCGCGGGAGTATCGGCTGCTCGCCGCTGCGCCGGTGGCGCTGTTGCTGCTCGGCTGGTTCTGGAGCGCCAACCTGCTCAGCGACGGCGCTGCCGAGCCGCTGCCTTACCTGCCGCTGGCCAACCCGCTGGAACTGGGGCTGCTGATCGTGCTGTTCGCCCTCTACCGCTGGAGCGACGCCAGCCTGGCCTCGCTCGTCGATGGCAATGCCAGCGCGCGCCTGGGGCGCCAGGCGTTGGCCGGCGCCTCGCTGTTCGCCCTGCTGACCCTGGCGGTGTGCCGCGCCGCGCACCACCTGGCCGGCGTACCGTTCCAGGCCGAGGCGCTGACCGCGTCGATGCTGGTGCAGGCGGGGCTGTCGCTGGTCTGGACGCTCTGTGCGCTGGGCCTGACCATCGCCGGTACCCGTCTCGGCCGGCGCGACCTGTGGATGGTCGGCGCGGCGCTGGTCGGCGTCGTGGTGGTCAAGCTGTTCTTCGTCGAGCTGGGCAACAGTGGCAGCCTGGAGCGAATCATCTCCTTCATCGGGGTCGGTGTCCTGTTGCTGGTCGTCGGCTACTTCTCACCCTTGCCTCCGCGTCGCGCCGAGGTCGCATCGGAGGCCGAGCAGCCATGACGCGCTCCTTTTCGTTCAGAACCGCCGGCCTGCTCCTGCTGGGCGCCTGCCTGTCCCTGCCGCTGTCGGCGAAGGAGTCTGCCGAAGGTTTCAGCCGCCAGGTGGCGCTGTCGCTGCAGGGCGAAGGTCCCTGGTATCGCCTGAGCATCCCGATGAGCGTGCAGTTGTCGGCTGCCCATGCCGACCTGCGCGACCTGCGGGTCTTCGATGCCGAAGGCGAGGCCTTGCCCTACGCCCTGGTGGCCGGCAGCGAGCGCCAGGCCAGCACGCCGCATGAGGCCGAGGTGCGGCTGTTCCCGTTGCGAGGCACGTCCGCCGCCGACGCGACGCAACCGAACCTGCGGGTGCAGCGCAACACCAGCGGCACCATAGTCGAGGTGCTGCCGGAAAACGCCGGGCCGGCTGCCGAGACTTTGCGCGGCTGGCTGATCGACGCGAGCGCGGTGACGTTTCCCCTGGAGCGCCTGCGGCTGGACTGGAGCAGCCCGGAGGAGGGCTTCCAGCGCTTCTCCGTGGAAGCCAGCGACGACCTCGAGCATTGGCAGGCCTGGGGTGACGGACAGATCGCCCGCTTGACCTTCAACGGCGAACGCATCGACGTCAGCGAGGTCAAGCTTCCCGGCCGCCAGGCCCGCTACCTGCGTCTGGCCTGGCCGGCCGGGGCAACCGCGGCAGACCTCCAAGGCGCCCGCCTGCAAGGCAGCACGCGGAGCACCGAGCCGGCGCCGATGATCTGGTCCGAGCCGCTGGCCGGGCGCCAGGCGGGGGACGGCGAGTACCGCTGGCAGTTGCCGCTGGCGTTGCCGTTGCAGCGGGTGCGGGTGTCCCTGGAGCAGGCGCTGACCCACACCATCGTCCCGGTGGAACTGTCCGGCCGTGATCGTACGGAGAACGCTTCGCCGCGCCGGGAGGCCGCCTGGAGCAGCCTGGCACGCGGGGTTCTCTACCGGCTGCCGATCGACGGCCGCAACGTACGGCAGAACGAGCTGGAACTGCCGGGCTGGGCGGTGCGCGAGCTGCGTCTGCAGGTGGACCAACGAGGTACCGGCCTGGGCCCGGAGGTCCCGTCCCTGAGTGTCGGCTTGCCGGCCAGCGAACTGGTGTTCCTGGTGCGCGGCAGCCCGCCGTACCGGCTGGCGTTCGGCAAGCCCGGCGCGCAGTCGGCGGCGCTGCCGCTCGGCGTACTGATTCCCGGCTATACCGAGAGCAAGCGCGCCACCCTGGGTAGCGCCAGCCTGGGCGAACCGCTGGAGGTGGCCATGGCGGCCGCGGCGCCGGCACCGGGTAGCGACTGGAAGAAGATCGGCCTGTGGGCGGTACTTCTGCTGGGGGTCGCTCTGCTGGTAATAATGGCAATGAGCCTGCTGCGTTCCTCGCCGAACAAGCCATGAGCCGGTTCCGCGCTATGCTGTTCGGCTGAGGAGGCTTTACGACGGGCCCCGGGGCGCATGCCGACGACGCGGCGGCCCGACAATAAAAACAAATCACGGAGTAAGAGAATGATCAGAATGGCGCTCAAGCCACTGGTAGCGGCCTGCCTGCTGGCTTCGCTGTCCACCGCCCCGCAGGCTGCTCCTTCGCCCTATTCGACGCTGGTGGTGTTCGGCGACAGCCTCAGCGATGCCGGGCAGTTCCCCGATCCTGCCGGCCCCGCCGGAAGCACCTCGCGTTTCACCAACCGGGTCGGCCCGACCTACCAGAACGGCAGCGGCGAGATCTTCGGACCGACCGCGCCCATGCTGCTCGGCAATCAGCTCGGCATCGCCCCGGGCGACCTGGCTGCCTCGACCTCGCCGGTCAACGCCCAGCAGGGCATCGCCGACGGCAACAACTGGGCGGTGGGCGGCTACCGGACCGACCAGATCTACGACTCGATCACCGCGGCCAACGGCTCGCTGATCGAGCGCGACAATACCCTCCTGCGCAGCCGCGATGGCTACCTGGTGGACCGTGCCCGCCAGGGCCTGGGTGCCGATCCGAACGCGTTGTACTACATCACCGGCGGCGGCAACGACTTCCTCCAGGGGCGCATCCTCAACGACCTCCAGGCACAACAGGCCGCCGGTCGCCTGGTGGATAGCGTGCAGGCCCTGCAGCAGGCCGGCGCGCGCTACATCGTGGTCTGGCTGTTGCCCGACCTGGGCCTGACCCCGGCTACCTTCGGTGGTCCCTTGCAGCCTTTCGCCAGCCAACTCAGCGGCACGTTCAACGCCGAGCTGACCGCCCAGTTGAGCCAGGCCGGCGCCAACGTCATTCCGTTGAACATCCCGCTGCTGCTCAAGGAAGGCATGGCCAACCCGGCTTCCTTCGGCCTGGCCGCCGACCAGAACCTGATCGGCACCTGTTTCAGCGGCAACGGCTGTACCATGAACCCGACCTACGGGATCAACGGCAGCACGCCCGACCCGAGCAAACTGCTGTTCAATGACAGCGTGCACCCGACCATCACCGGCCAGCGCCTGATCGCCGACTACACCTATTCGCTGCTGTCGGCGCCCTGGGAGTTGACCCTGCTGCCGGAAATGGCCCACGGCACCCTGCGTGCCTACCAGGACGAACTGCGCAGCCAGTGGCAGGCGGACTGGGAGAACTGGCAGAACGTCGGCCAGTGGCGCGGCTTCGTCGGCGGCGGTGGCCAGCGCCTGGACTTCGACTCCCAGGACAGCGCCGCCAGCGGCGACGGCAATGGCTACAACCTGACCCTTGGCGGCAGCTACCGCATCGACGGGGCCTGGCGCGCCGGGGTCGCCGCCGGTTTCTACCGGCAGAAGCTGGAAGCCGGCGCCAAGGATTCCGACTACCGGATGAACAGCTACATGGCCAGCGCCTTCGTGCAGTACCAGGAAAACCGCTGGTGGGCCGACGCGGCGTTGACCGGCGGCTACCTCGACTACGACGACCTGAAGCGCAAGTTCGCCCTGGGCGGCGGCGAGCGCAGCGAGAAAGGCGACACCAACGGCCACCTGTGGGCGTTCAGCGCGCGCCTGGGCTACGACATCGCCCAGCAGGCCGACAGTCCCTGGCACCTGTCGCCGTTCGTCAGCGCCGACTATGCACGGGTCGAGGTCGACGGCTATTCCGAGAAGGGCGCCAGCGCCACCGCGCTCGACTACGACGACCAGAAGCGCAGCTCGAAGCGCCTGGGCGCCGGCCTGCAAGGCAAGTACGCGTTCGGCAGCGATACCCAGCTGTTCGCCGAGTACGCCCACGAACGCGAGTACGAGGACGACACCCAGGACCTCACCATGTCCCTCAACAGCCTGCCGGGCAATCGCTTTACCCTCGAAGGCTACACCCCGCAGGACCACCTCAACCGCGTCTCCCTCGGCTTCAGCCAGAAGCTGGCACCGGAGCTGTCGCTGCGCGGCGGCTACAACTGGCGCAAGGGCGAGGACGATACCCAGCAGAGCGTCAGCCTGGCGCTGAGCCTGGACTTCTGAGGTAGCGGCGACCGGCGCCCGGGCGGCGCCGGTCGCGTTTCTCGCCGACGGAACGAACGGCGCGCGCCGGCATCAAGAGAGTAGTACCCCGCTGTTACTCGCCGCCCGGTCGACCGCCATACACTGCCGATCCGTTTCGTTCGAGGGAATCGCCCGATGAGTTTCAACACCGAAGTACAGCCCGGCATCTGCATGGAGCCGGACGCCATCACCCAGGAATACGTGTTCAACCACACCATGTTGCGGGTCAAGGATCCGAAGCGCTCGCTCGACTTCTACTCGCGGGTGCTCGGCATGCGGCTGCTGCGTCGCCTGGATTTCGAGGAAGGCCGCTTCTCCCTGTATTTCCTCGCCATGACCCGTGGCGAAGAAGTGCCTGATGCGGTCGACGAGCGCCAGCGATATACCTTCGGGCGCCAGTCGGTCCTCGAGCTGACCCACAACTGGGGCAGCGAGAGCGACGACAGCCAGTACCACAACGGCAACCAGGACCCGCGCGGGTTCGGCCATATCTGTTTCTCGGTGCCCGACCTGGTGGCGGCTTGCGAGCGTTTCGAAACGCTCGGGGTGAACTTCGTCAAGCCGTTGGACCGAGGCATGAAGAACGTGGCCTTCATCAGCGATCCCGACGGCTACTGGGTGGAAATCGTCCAGGCCAGCCTGAACGGCGAGATGGGGCGCGGCTGACGACCGTCGATCGGTTGCGCGCCGCGGAAATGAACCGCGCCGCCGCCGCCGATCTCCAACCGGCGGTTGCGCGGAGTCAAGCGTGACCGCCAATTCCGCGTTAAACTGCGCGGGTTTTTTCCTCTCTCCGGAGCCATCCATGTCCCGCGTTACCCTGAGCCGCTATCTGATCGAGCAGACCCGCAGCCACAACACCCCGGCCGACCTGCGCTTCCTCATCGAGGTCGTGGCGCGTGCCTGCAAGGAAATCAGCCATGCGGTGTCCAAGGGCGCGCTGGGTGGCGTGCTCGGCAGCATGGGCACCGAGAACGTGCAGGGCGAGGTGCAGAAGAAGCTGGACGTGATGTCCAACGAGATCCTGCTGGAAGCCAACGAATGGGCCGGCAACCTGGCCGGCATGGCCTCCGAGGAGATGGACCACCCCTACCAGATTCCGGGGCGCTATCCGAAAGGCGCCTACCTGTTGGTCTTCGACCCGCTGGACGGCTCCAGCAACATCGACGTCAACGTCTCGGTCGGCACCATCTTCTCGGTGCTGCGCTGCCCCAACGAGTACCTGAACCAGAACGATACCCTGCGCGAGGAAGCCTTCCTCCAGCCGGGCACCACCCAGGTCGCCGCCGGCTACGCCATCTACGGCCCGCAGACCATGCTGATGCTGACCCTCGGCAATGGCGTCAAGGGCTTCACCCTGGATCGCGAGCTGGGCAGCTTCGTCCTCACCCACGACAACATCAGCGTGCCGGAAAGCACCGCCGAGTTCGCCATCAACATGTCCAACCAGCGCCACTGGGAAGCGCCGGTGAAACGCTACGTGGAAGAACTGCTGGCCGGCAAGGAAGGCCCGCTGGGCAAGAACTACAACATGCGCTGGATCGCCTCGATGGTCGCCGACGTCCACCGCATCCTGACCCGTGGCGGCGTCTTCATGTACCCGCGCGACGCCCGCGAGCCGGAGAAGCCCGGCAAGCTGCGCCTGATGTACGAAGCCAACCCGATGTCGTTCATCATCGAGCAGGCCGGCGGCGCCGCCACCAACGGCACCCAGCGCATCCTCGACATCAAGCCGGAGAACCTGCACCAGCGTGTCGCGGTGTTCCTCGGCTCGAAGCAGGAAGTCGAGCGCATCACCGGCTACCACGCGGAGTAGGCCGATGAGCGCGCCCTGGGAGACCTTGCTCGACTGGTGGTTCGGCACCTCCAGCGATGCCGCCGAGGTGGTTGCCCAGCGCAACGGCCTGTGGTTCGGCAAGAACGTCTGCCAGGACGCCGATGCCGGCGGCCGTTTCGGCGACCTGGTGAACCAGGCGCTGGACGGCGGCTTGCAGGAGTGGACGGCCGAGGCCGATGGCTGGCTGGCGCTGATCCTGTTGCTCGACCAGTTGCCGCGGATGATCTACCGCGACACGCCGCGCGCCTACGCCGGCGACGCCCGGGCGCAACGGGTGGTGCGCGAGGGCCTGGAAAAAGGCTTCGACCGCCAGTTGCCGCCGGTGCGCCGGGTGTTCGCCTACCTGGTCCTGGAGCACGCCGAGGACCTGCCCAGCCAGGAGCGGGCGGTAGCCTGCTTCCGCGACCTGCGCGATCAGGTCGGTGGCAGCGTGCGCAAGCCCTTCGACGATTTCTACGACTATGCCGAGCGGCATCATGCGGTAGTCGCCCGCTTCGGTCGCTTTCCCCATCGCAACGCCATTCTCGGCCGCCCCTCCAGCGAGGAGGAGACGGCGTTCCTCAGGGAACCCGGTTCGCGTTTCTGACTCCAAGGCTCCGGATTTCCCCCGCGTGTGCCAAGCTGTAGGGCAGCGCTTCCCCCGAACAAGGAGTTCCTCATGGCGTCGTTCCGTACCCTGGCCGTGGTCGCTTTCTGCGTCGTCCTGGCCGCCTGCAGCAAGATCAACCAGGAAAACTATTCCAAGCTCAAGGCCGGCATGAGCAAGGCCGAGGTCGAGGCGATCCTCGGCAAGCCCACCGAGTGCTCCGGCGCGCTGGGCATGTCCAGTTGCACCTGGGGCGACGAGAAGGCTTTCATCAGCGTGCAGTACGCGGCCGACAAGGCGCTGCTCTTCTCCGGCCAGGGGCTCAAGTGATCGGTCTGCCGATCCGGGTGCTCTGCACCCTGTGGCTGGGCTTGCTGCTGGTCGGTTGCGCGGGCTCGCCGAAGAATCCGCCGGCCACCGAGCAGGTCGACCTCCAGCGCTACCAGGGCACCTGGTACGAACTGGCGCGCTTGCCGATGTTCTTCCAGCGCAACTGCGCGCAATCGGAGGCGCATTACCGCTTGCAGGAAGACCAGAGCATCCAGGTGATCAATCGCTGCCTGACCCTGGATGGCGACTGGGAGCAGGTGGAGGGGCGGGCAGTCGCCCAGCAACCGGGTCGCACCGACAAGTTGTGGGTGCGCTTCGACAACTGGTTCGCCAATCTCTTCCCCAACGTGGCGCGCGGCGACTATTGGGTGCTGGCGGTGGACGACGACTACCGTACCGCGCTGGTGGGCAATCCGAACCGTGAATACCTGTGGCTGCTGTCGCGTACCCCGCAGGTTTCGCAGCAGACCCGCGAGCGTCTGCTGGAAGAAGCGCGCAGCCGCGGTTACGCGGTGGACGAGCTGATCTGGCGGGTACCCGACGGCCAGTTGAAGCGGAGCCAGTGAAGGAACGCCCCGCCGGGGCGTTTTTTCTTTCCAGCGCCGTTCACGCCTGGCGGCTGGCGTGGGAAGTATCGGCGTTTAGCGCCCGACGGCTCGAACGAGTGGGGCGGATAAGCGCAACGCGGTTGTCCGCCGCTGTGCAGGGTCAGTCGAGCAGTTCCCCCAGCACCTGGACGAATGCCCGTGCGCTGCGCTCTTCCCCTGCATGCCGGCCGTCGCGCACCACCCATCTGCCGGCCACCATCACGTCGCGCACCTGGCGGTCGCCGCCGGCGAACAGCCAGCGGTTGAGCAGGGCGTCGCCCTCGGCGCTGGCCAGGTAGGGGTCGTTGCCGTCGAGCACCAGCAGGTCGGCGCGACGGCCCACGGCGAGACTACCGATCGGCTGCCCAAGGGCCTGGGCGCCGCCAGCCAGAGCAGCGTCGTAGAGCGTGCGGCCGATCATCGGCTGGTCGTCGCGGTACAGCCGGTTGCGTTTCCGGTCGCGCAGGCGCTGGCCGTATTCCAGCCAGCGGAGTTCCTCGACCACGCTGAGCGAGACGTGGCTGTCCGAGCCGATGCCCAGGCGCCCGCCCTGGGCGAGGAAGTCCGTCGCCGGGAAGATGCCGTCGCCGAGGTTGGCCTCGGTGCTCAGGCACAGGCCGGCCACCGCGCCGCTACGCGCCATCGCCGCCACCTCGGCGGGGTCGGCGTGGGTCGCATGGACCAGGCACCAGCGCTGGTCGACCGCGACGTTCTCGTACAGCCATTGCAACGGCCGGCGTCCGCTCCAGGCCAGGCAGTCGTCGACTTCCTTCTGCTGTTCGGCGATATGGATGTGGACCGGCAGGTCGTCGTGGCCGGCGGCGAGGACCGTGGCGATCTGCTGCGGAGTCACCGCGCGCAGGGAGTGGAAGCACAGGCCCAGGGAGTGGCCTGCCGCCTCCAGCGGCGCGCGCAGGCGCTGGAGCAGTTCCAGGTAGGCCTCGCTGCCATTGATGAAGCGCCGCTGGCCCTCGCTGGCCGGCTGGCCGCCGAAGCCTGCGTGGCTGTAAAGCACGGGAAGCAGGGTCAGGCCGATGCCGGCGGCGCTGGCGGCGCGGGAGATGCGCAGGGAAAGTTCGGCAGGGTCGGCGTAGGAGCGGCCGTCGAGGTCGTGATGGACGTAGTGGAATTCCGCCACCGCCGTGTAGCCGGCCTTGAGCATCTCGATATAGAGCTGGCGGGCGATGACCTCGATCTGTTCCGGCGACAGCCGAGCGACCATCCGGTACATCAGCTCGCGCCAGGTCCAGAAACTGTCGTTGGGATTGCCGGCGACTTCGGCGAGCCCGGCCATGGCGCGCTGGAACGCGTGCGAATGGAGGTTGGGCATCCCCGGCAGCACGGCGCCGCCGAGGCGTTCGGCGCCGTCGGCGTTGGCGTCGGGACGAATCCCGGCGAGGACTCCGTCCGCGGAAATCTCGAAACGGACATTTCGCGCCCAGCCTTCCGGCAGCAACGCACGTTCAGCGAAAATTGCGGACATAATCAGCTCACACGCAGTCTGTTTTATTTGTATATACATATACAGACGATTAAGCGGTGCGTAAACTCACTTCATCGACGCCTCGACAAGGAGTCTCTCCGTGACGTCCTCTTCCTCCGATCGTTCCCCGCTGGCCTCGCAACTCGGCGAGGTACCGGCGCCGCTCTACGCGCGGGTCAAGCAGATGATCGTCAGCCAGATCCAGTCGGGCGCCTGGCCGCCGCACCACCGGGTGCCGTCCGAGAGCGAACTGGTCAGCCAGCTCGGCTTCAGTCGCATGACCATCAATCGCGCCCTGCGCGAACTGACCAGCGACGGCCTGCTGGTGCGCATGCAGGGGGTAGGAACCTTCGTCGCCGAGCCCAAGGGCCAGTCGGCGCTGTTCGAGGTGCACAACATCGCCGACGAGATCGCGGCCCGCGGGCATCGCCATCGTTGCCAGGTGATCACCCTCGGCGAGGAGGTCGCCGGCCCCGAGCGCGCCCTGGCACTGGACGTGCGCGAAGGCCAGCGGGTGTTCCACTCGCTGATCGTGCACTACGAGAACGATATCCCGGTGCAGATCGAGGACCGCTACGTGAACGCCGCGGTGGCGCCGGACTACCTCAAGCAGGATTTCACCCGGCAAACGCCCTATGCCTACCTGACCCAGGTGGCGCCGCTCACCGAGGGCGAGCATGTGGTCGAGGCGATCCTCGCCGAGCCGGCCGAGTGCAAGCTGTTGCAGATCGAACGCGGCGAGCCGTGCCTGCTGATCCGCCGCCGCACCTGGTCCGGGCGTGTCGCGGTGACCGCCGCGCGGCTGCTGCACCCGGGTTCCCGCCACCGTCTGGAAGGACGTTTCAGCTCATGAGCGAATTCCGCATCCTGCGCGCCGTCGACTACCCGAGAATGCCGTGGAAGAACGGCGCCGGCTCCACCGAGGAGATCGCCCGCGACGGCGGCGACGGCCTGGACGGCTTCGGCTGGCGCCTGTCGATCGCCGATGTCGGCGAGTCCGGCGGCTTCTCCCGCTTCGCCGGTTACCAGCGGATCATCAGCGTGCTGGAGGGCGGCGGCATGCGCCTGCGGGTGGATGGCGCGGAATCCGCGCCGCTACGCGCCCGGCAGGCCTTCGCCTTTTCCGGCGACAGCGAGGTGCACTGCACCCTGCTCGATGGAGCTATCCGCGACTTCAACCTGATCTATGCGCCCCGGCGCCATCGCGCGCGCCTGCAATGGCTGCGGGTCGAGGGCGAGCTGGACTGGCACGGCACGGCGAGCACGCTGCTGCTGTTCGCCCAGCAGGACGGGGTAGCGATTTCCTTGCAAGGGCAACCTCGCGGGCAACTGGCTGCCCACGACTGCCTGTGCGCCGAGGGGCTGCAGGGCTTGCAGCATTGGCGCCTGACGGCCCACGAGCCGGCGTGGGTCTGTGCGGTGGAACTCGATTCGCTGTGATTCGCCGGCGCCGCCAGGAAAAAGCGTCTACACCGAAAGGGTAGGCGCTTTTGTCTATCCAAAGAATCAAACGTTATTAATCCAATATTTTTAATGCCTATATAGTTCCGCATGCCGTCCGACTCCAACCGGGAGACCCGCATGCCCCCGCTTCGCCAGATCCTCGCCGTCCTCGCCCTGGGCGCCAGCCTCGCCAGCCAGACCGCCGTCGCGGCGGAATGCCCGTACCCGGGCAAAGTGGTGTTCGCCGGGCTGAACTGGGAAAGCGGCATGTTCACCACCGACCTGTTGCGCTACGTACTGGAAAAAGGCTACGGCTGCGAGACCGACGCGCTGCCGGGCAATACCGTGACCATGGAAAACGCCCTGCGCCAGAACGATATCCAGGTCACCGGGGAGCAATGGGCCGGGCGTAGCCCGGTGTGGCGCGCGGCGGAGGAGGCGGGCGAGGTGTTCTCCGTCGGCGAGACGGTGAAGGGCGCCACCGAGGGCTGGTGGGTGCCGGAGTACCTGGTCAAGGGCGACCCGCAACGAGGCATCGAGGCGAAGGCGCCGGAGTTGAGGTCGGTCGCCGACCTGCCGCGCTACAAGGCGCTGTTCCGCGATCCCGAGGAGCCCGCCAAGGGGCGTTTCTACAACTGCCCGACCGGCTGGACCTGCGAGATCGTCAACAGCCAGAAGCTCAAGGCCTACAGGTTGCAGGACAGCTACACGAACTTCCGCACCGGCACCGGCCCGGCGCTGGATGCGGCGATCAGTGCGGCCTTCCGGCGCGGCGAGCCGGTGCTTTTCTACTATTGGTCGCCGACTCCGTTGATGGGCCGTTTCAAGCTGGTGCAACTGGAAGAGCCGCCGTTCAGCGAGAAGGCCTGGGCCACCCTGTCCGATCCGAAGAACCCCGACCCCATCGGTTCCCGCTCGTTGCCGGCGAAGATCACCATTGGCGTTTCCCGCGATTTCCATGACAAGGCGCCGGCGTTGGTCGAGCTGTTCCGCAAGGTCGAGATCCCCTTGCCGCTGTTCAACGAGCTGCTCGCCGACATGGCGCAGAATCATCGCGAGGTCGGCGAGGTGCGTGCGCAGTTTCTTCGCCAGCATCGCGAAATCTGGAGCCACTGGGTGCCGGCCGAAGTCGCCGCGCGCCTCGATACCTCCCTGAAGTAAGCCTCGCCAGCCTTCATGGCGCACTACCTGAGCGGGCGTCAGCGCACCCTGGTGCGGCGGCTCCAGGATACCTTCCAGGCGCGCAGCGAATGGCCGACCTGGCTGCTGATCGCCTGCCTGTACGGCGGTTGGGCATTGCTCGCCAGCCAGTATGAGCGCTGGGGTTGGCCGGTGCTGGCGGGACTGGTGCCGTTCGCCTCCCTCTACATGTCGTTGCAGCATGAGCTGATCCATGGCCACCCGACCCGCTGGCCGAGGTTCAACGCCATGCTCGGCTACCTGCCACTGGCCGTCTGGTATCCCTATCCGCTGTACCGTGACAGCCACTTGCGGCACCACCTCGACGAGCAACTGACCTACCCGGGGCTGGACCCCGAGAGTCGCTACGTCAGTCTGTCCGAATGGCCGCGCCTGGGCTCCTGGCGGCGGCGCTGGCTCTGCCTGGACAAGACCCTGCTCGGTCGCGCCACCCTCGGCCCGCTGCTGGCCCTGGCGGCGATGGCGCGCCTGGAAGGTTCGCGGTTGCGCCGGGGAGAGGGTGCCGCCTGGCGCCTGTGGGGCCTGCATGCCGTGCTGCTGGGCGGGTTGCTGGCCGGGCTTTGGCGCTGGGCGGGCATCCCGCCCTGGCTGTACCTGCCGGCGGTGGCCTATCCGGCCCTCGGCCTGAGCATGCTGCGCTCTTTCTACGAGCACCGTCCGGCCCGTGAGCCGGCGCAGCGCAGCGTGCTGGTCGACGCGGGGTGGCCGTGGCGGCTGCTGTTCCTCAACAACAACTTGCATCTGGTCCACCACGATCTGCCGGGCCTGCCCTGGTACCTGCTGCCGCGCGTGTATAGCGCAAGCCGCCGTGCCTACCGGCGACGCAGTGGCGATTTCCACCTGCCCGGCTATGGTCGTCTATGGCGGCGTCACGGTTGGCGGCCAGTGGATGCGCCGGTGCATCCCGAGCATTGAAGGCAGGCGGACGAGAGCATGATCGATACCCCGGTGGTGGCGGCGCTGGACATGTATGTCGAGCCGGACTGCGTCAGGCAGGCCGGCGCAACCTTCATCGGCGAGGTCTGCCGGCGCCTGGGCGTGCGCCGTTACGCGTCGGCCGCCACCGATCTGGCGGTGCAGTGGCGACAGCCTAACCTGTTGTTCGCGCAGACCTGCGGCTATCCGCTGATGACCCAGTTGCGCGGCCAGGTGGCGGTGCTCGCGGTGCCCAGCTACGACTTGCCCGATTGTGCTCCCGGCGAGCATTGCAGCCTGTTCGTCGCCGCCGAAGGACAGGCGCGCCAGCGCCTCGGCGACTTCCGCAATACCCGCCTGGCGCTCAACGACCACGACTCCAACAGCGGCATGAACCTGCTGCGCCATGCGCTGGCGCCGCTGGGGCGAGACTCGGCGTTCTTCGCCGAGGTGCACATCAGCGGCGGCCACCTGCGCAGCCTGGCGATGGTGGCCGCGGGTGAGGTCGAGCTGACCTCGGTGGATGCAGTGACCTTCGGCTACCTGCAACGCCACGCACCGGAGCGCCTGGCCGGCCTGCGCGTGCTCGGGCGCAGCGCGCCGAGCCCGGCCTTGCCGCTGATCACCTCGCTGCACTGGAGTGCGGCGCAACGCCGCGAGCTGTTCGAAGCGCTGAACCTGACGCTGATCGAGTGCCCGCACCTGGCCGCGACACTGGCGCTGAAAAGCTTCCTCCCGGCCGGCGAGGAGCATTACCGGATTCTCCTCGACTACGAGCGTCAGGCGCAGGGCTGGGGTTACCCGCAATTGCGCTGAACGGTGTTACCGAAGGCCCCAAACCGGTGCGCGCACGCTTCGATCACGTGCACCCAGGGCCGTTCCGGCAGGCTCCTTCTCCCGGGGGAGAGGCTACCTTCGCTAATTCTTAACTACAGAAAAATCAAAGGGTTGAATGAAATTCACGGGAATGTGGAGATATCTCCGGAGGGCGTGGCGGCAGAATTGGCCCTTCCTTTGCTTATACTTGTATGTACAAGCATAGATGTGTTCGGTAGACCCAGCCCGACCTCTGCTTCGTCCCCGAATTCAGGCGCACCCTCGCCGGTCGCCGCCCGTTGAACGCCACGCCCAGGAGCCTGCCGTGACCACCCCGAGCAAATTCCGCGATATTGAAATCCGCGCCCCGCGCGGCACTACGCTGACCGCCAAGAGCTGGCTGACCGAAGCGCCGCTGCGCATGCTGATGAACAACCTCGACCCGGAGGTCGCGGAGAACCCCAGGGAACTGGTGGTTTACGGCGGCATCGGCCGTGCCGCGCGCAACTGGGAGTGCTACGACAGGATCGTCGAGACCCTCAAGCAACTGAACGACGACGAGACCCTGCTGGTACAGTCCGGCAAGCCGGTCGGCGTGTTCAAGACCCACGCCAACGCGCCGCGGGTGCTGATCGCCAACTCCAACCTGGTGCCGCACTGGGCGACCTGGGAACACTTCAACGAACTGGACGCCAAGGGCCTGGCGATGTACGGCCAGATGACCGCCGGTTCGTGGATCTACATCGGCAGCCAGGGCATCGTCCAGGGCACCTACGAAACCTTCGTCGAGGCTGGCCGCCAGCATTACGACGGCAATCTCAAGGGCCGCTGGGTGCTTACCGCCGGCCTTGGCGGCATGGGCGGCGCCCAGCCGCTGGCGGCGACCCTGGCCGGCGCCTGTTCGCTGAACATCGAGTGCCAGCAGAGCCGCATCGACTTCCGCCTGCGCAGTCGCTACGTCGACGAGCAGGCCAAGGACCTGGACGACGCCCTGGCGCGGATCCAGCGCTACACCGCCGAAGGCAAGGCCATCTCCATCGCCCTGCTGGGCAATGCCGCCGAGATCCTTCCGGAACTGGTTCGCCGCGGCGTACGCCCGGACATGGTCACCGACCAGACCAGCGCCCACGATCCACTCAACGGCTACCTGCCGGCCGGCTGGAGCTGGGAAGAGTACCGCGACCGCGCGCAGACCGACCCGGCCGCCGTGGTCAAGGCCGCCAAGCAGTCCATGGCGGTACACGTGCGGGCCATGCTGGCGTTCCAGCAGCAGGGCGTGCCGACCTTCGACTATGGCAACAACATCCGCCAGATGGCCAAGGAAGAGGGGGTGGCCAATGCCTTCGATTTCCCCGGCTTCGTCCCGGCCTACATCCGCCCGCTGTTCTGTCGCGGCATCGGTCCGTTCCGCTGGGCCGCGCTGTCGGGCGACCCGCAGGACATCTACAAGACCGACGCCAAGGTCAAGCAACTGATCCCCGACGATGCCCACCTGCACCGTTGGCTGGACATGGCCCGCGAGCGCATCAGCTTCCAGGGCCTGCCGGCGCGCATCTGCTGGGTTGGCCTGGGGCTGCGCGCCAAGCTCGGCCTGGCCTTCAACGAGATGGTGCGCAGCGGCGAGCTGTCCGCGCCGATCGTCATCGGCCGCGACCACCTCGACTCCGGCTCGGTGGCCAGCCCCAACCGCGAGACCGAGGCCATGCAGGACGGCTCCGACGCGGTGTCCGACTGGCCGCTGCTGAATGCCCTGCTGAATACCGCCAGCGGCGCCACCTGGGTCTCGCTGCACCACGGCGGCGGCGTAGGCATGGGCTTCTCCCAGCACTCCGGGATGGTGATCGTCTGCGACGGTAGCGACGAGGCCGCCGAACGCATCGCCCGCGTGCTGACCAACGACCCGGGGACCGGGGTGATGCGGCACGCCGACGCCGGCTACCAGGTCGCCATCGATTGCGCGAAGGAGCAGGGCCTGAACCTGCCGATGATCACCGCCCAGCGCTGACCTCGGAAACCGCCTCCACGCCGGCGGGGCGTGGGGGCGGCCGCCCACTGTCCCGACCAGGCCACAACAAGAATGGCGGCGCGCGAGCCGCAGCGGAGTACAGCAGCATGACCCAGGGCAGCGACAGCAAGCCACTGATCGAACGGCGCTCGATCGACTACATCCCGGCGAACGAGCGTCACGGCCGCCTCTACAGCCAGTTCACCCTCTGGCTGGGGGCCAACCTGCAGATCACCGCCATCGTCACCGGCGCCCTCGCCGTGGTCCTCGGCGGCGACGTGTTCTGGTCGCTGGTCGGCCTGCTCATCGGCCAGCTCCTCGGCGGCGCGGTGATGGCCCTGCACGCCGCGCAGGGGCCGCGCCTGGGGCTGCCGCAGATGATTTCCAGCCGGGTGCAGTTCGGCGTCTACGGCGCCTGCATCCCTATCGCCCTGGTGTGCCTGATGTACCTGGGCTTCACCGCCACCGGCACGGTGCTTTCCGGCCAGGCCATCGGCCAGCTCACCGGGCTCAGCGACAGCGCCGGGATCTTCATCTTCGCCGCCTTCATCGTCCTGGTGACGGTGCTCGGCTATCGCGTCATCCACATCATCGGGCGGATCGCCAGCGTCCTCGGCATCATCGCCTTCGCCTACCTGTTCAGCCGCCTGATGCTGCTCAGCGACATCGGCGACCTGCTCGCCATCCGCCATTTCAGCTGGGCCTCGTTCCTCCTCGCGGTGTCGCTGGCGGCGTCCTGGCAGATCGCCTTCGGCCCCTACGTGGCCGACTATTCACGCTACCTGCCGGCGTCCACCTCGTCGTGGAAGACCTTCCTCGCCGTCGGCCTCGGCTCGGTGCTCGGCGCCCAGGCCTCGATGGTCCTCGGGGTGTTCTCCGCAGCCCTGGCCAACGGCCAGTTCGCCGGCCGCGAGGTGGCCTACATCGTCGGCCTGGGCAGCAGCGGGACCGTCGCCGCGCTGCTCTACTTCAGCATCGCCTTCGGCAAGGTGACCATTTCCACGCTGAACTCCTACGGCAGCTTCATGTGCATCGCGACCATCATCAGCAGCGTACGCGGCCAACTGGAGATCACCCGCGTGCAACGCCTGTTCTTCGTCCTCGCGATCGTCGGCGCCTCGACGCTCATCGCGCTGCTCGGCCAGCACTCGTTCCTCGCTGCGTTCAAGTCCTTCATCCTGTTCCTGCTGACCTTCTTCACCCCGTGGAGCGCGGTGAACCTGGTCGACTACTACTTCATCACCCGCGAGCGCTATGACGTGCCCGCGCTGGCCGACCCCGACGGCCGCTACGGTCGCTGGAACCTGCCGGGAATCGCCGTCTATACCCTCGGCGTGCTGGTGCAGATGCCGTTCCTGGCGACCACGCTGTACACCGGACCGATGGTCGAGCACCTCGGCGGCGTGGATATCTCCTGGATCATCGGCTTGCTGGTGCCGGCGGTCCTCTACTACCTGGTGGCGCGGCGCAAGGCCACGCGCCAGGCCCCGGCGCGAATGATCCTGCCGGCCGATCCCGGCGCCTTCGAACATCCCGCGCACGGGGCCTGAGACGAATTTCCAGGGCGGCGCGGCCGCCTTCAATCCGATGAAACGCCGCCGGCGGACGGCGCTGCCGAGCCCGCCGAACCGAACAAGGAGCCTTCGATGAGCCTGCATCTGAAACCCGGCCAGTTGACCCTGGCCGACCTGCGCCAAGCCTACCTGGCCCCCGTGCGCCTGAGCCTGGATCCCAGCGCCGACGCGCCGATCGCCGCCAGCGTCGCCTGTGTCGAGAACATCATCGCCGAGGGCCGCACCGCCTACGGCATCAACACCGGCTTCGGCCTGCTGGCCTCGACGCGGATTTCCCCGGCCGACCTGGAGAAGCTCCAGCGTTCCATCGTCCTGTCCCATGCCGCCGGCGTCGGCGAGGCGCTGGACGACGCCATGGTGCGGCTGGTCATGCTGCTCAAGGTGAACAGCCTGGCGCGCGGGTTCTCCGGCATCCGCCGCAAGGTGATCGACGCGCTGATCGCGCTGATCAACGCCGAGGTCTATCCGCACATCCCGCTGAAAGGCTCGGTGGGTGCGTCCGGCGACCTGGCGCCGCTGGCGCACATGTCGCTGGTGCTGATCGGCGAAAGCCGGGCGCGCCATCGCGGTGAGTGGCTACCGGCCGCCGAAGCGCTGGCGGTGGCCGGGCTGGAGCCGCTGACCCTGGCGGCGAAGGAAGGCCTGGCCCTGCTCAATGGCACCCAGGTGTCCACCGCCTACGCGCTGCGCGGGTTGTTCGAAGCCGAGGACCTGTTCGCCGCCGCCACCGTCTGCGGCGGGCTCAGCGTCGAGGCCATGCTCGGTTCGCGGGCGCCGTTCGATGCGCGCATCCATGCCGCGCGCGGCCAGCGCGGGCAGATCGACGTGGCCGCGGCCTATCGCGACCTGCTCACCGCCAGCAGCGAGGTGGCGCGCTCCCATGAGAAGTGCGACAAGGTCCAGGACCCCTATTCGCTGCGTTGCCAGCCGCAGGTGATGGGCGCCTGCCTGACCCAGATGCGCCAGGCCGCCGAGGTGCTGGAGATCGAAGCCAACGCGGTGTCCGACAACCCGCTGGTATTCGCCGCCGAGGGCGACGTGATCTCCGGCGGCAACTTCCACGCCGAACCGGTGGCGATGGCCGCCGACAACCTGGCCCTGGCGTTGGCCGAGATCGGTTCGCTGTCGGAACGGCGCATCTCGCTGATGATGGACATGCACATGTCGCAGTTGCCGCCGTTCCTGGTGGCCAACGGCGGGGTCAACTCCGGCTTCATGATCGCCCAGGTCACCGCCGCCGCGCTGGCCAGCGACAACAAGGCCCTGGCCCATCCGGCCAGCGTCGACAGCCTGCCGACCTCGGCCAACCAGGAAGACCATGTGTCGATGGCGCCGAACGCCGGCAAACGGCTCTGGGCGATGGCCGAGAACGTCCGCGGGATTCTCGCCGTGGAATGGCTGGGTGCCTGCCAGGGCCTGGACTTCCGCGAGGGCCTGCAGAGTTCGCCGAAGCTGGAGCAGGCTCGCCGCCTGCTGCGCGACAAGGTGCCGTACTACCAGGAGGATCGCTTCTTCGCCCCTGACATCGAGGCCGCCAGCCAGTTGCTCGCCAGCGGTTGCCTGAACGCGCTGCTGCCGGCCCGGCTGTTGCCGAGCCTTTGATACCCGCCCCCGGCCGCTCGGCCGGGGCGCTCCAGCAAGAACAACAACAGGAGAGCCGAGGGATGACGCACGACACGGGGCTTCGGCGCGGACTGAACGCCCGTCATATTCGTTTCATGGCACTGGGGTCGGCGATCGGCACCGGCCTGTTCTACGGTTCCGCATCGGCCATCCAGATGGCCGGGCCGGCGGTGCTGCTGGCCTACCTGATCGCCGGCGCGGCGGTGTACATGGTGATGCGCGCGCTCGGCGAGATGGCGGTGCACGAGCCGGTGTCCGGCTCGTTCGGCCATTACGCCAGCAGCTATCTCGGCCCCCTGGCCGGGTTCGTCACCGGCTGGACCTACGCTTTCGAGATGATCATCGTCTGCCTCGCCGATGTCACCGCGTTCGGCATCTACATGGGGTTCTGGTTTCCCGACGTGCCGCGCTGGATCTGGGTATTGTCCATCGTGCTGTTCATCGGCGGGCTGAACCTCTGTCATGTCAAGGTCTTCGGCGAGCTGGAGTTCTGGCTGTCGCTGGTCAAGGTCGGTGCCATCGTCGCGATGATTCTCGCCGGGCTCGGCATCATGTTCTTCGGCTTCAGCCTGGGCGGCGCGGCGACGTCCGCCACCGGCGTGCACAACCTGTGGCAGCACGGCGGCTTCCTGCCCAACGGCTGGGCCGGGCTGGTCGCCTCGCTGTCGGTGGTGGTATTCGCCTTCGGCGGCATCGAGATCATCGGCATCACCGCCGGCGAGGCGCAGGACCCGCAGCGGGTGATCCCGCGGGCGATCAATGCGGTGCCGCTGCGCATCCTGCTGTTCTACGTGCTGACCCTGTTCGTGCTGATGGCGATCTTCCCCTGGCAGCAGATCGGCAGCAACGGCAGTCCCTTCGTGCAGATCTTCGACGGCCTGGGGATCGAGTCGGCCGCGGCGATCCTCAATGTCGTGGTGATCACCGCGGCGATTTCGGCGATCAACAGCGACATCTTCGGCGCCGGTCGCATGCTCTACGGCATGGCCCGCCAGGGCCAGGCGCCGGTCGGCTTCTCGCGGGTGTCGCGGCACGGCGTGCCGTGGATGACCGTGCTGCTGATGGCGGTGGCCCTGCTGCTCGGCGTGGCGCTGAACTACCTGATCCCGCAGAGCGTATTCCTGTTGATCGCTTCCATCGCCACCTTCGCCACCGTGTGGGTCTGGCTGATGATCCTCCTGGCCCAGGTCGGCATGCGCCGGCGCATGGGGCCGCGCCAGGTCGCCGCGCTGAAGTTCCCGGTGCCGCTGTGGCCATTCGCGCCGGCGGCGGCGATCGTCTTCATGCTGTTCATCTTCGTGGTGCTCGGCTATTTCCCGGACACCCGCCCGGCCCTGTGGGTCGGGGCTATCTGGATCGCCTTGCTGGTGATCGCCTACCGGCGCTGGGTCAGGCCGAAGGGCGATGCCGCGCATGGCGTGCTTCAGGCCCAGGGAGGGCTGTGACGGAACCGACGGCGGCCTGAGCCGCCGGCCAATAACAACGATCGAGGCCGTTCCCCCGGGCGCGGCCCGCAGGTTTTCCAACTGCCTTTCCCAATCGTGCATCTGGAGCGTCGAACCATGCGATACAAGAAGTCGATGTTGAGTGTTCTCTGTGCCCTCGGCCTGCTCGCCGCCGCGGCGGGCGCCCAGGCGGAAGGCTGGTGCGAGTCCGGCAAGGCGGTGAAGTTCGCCGGGCTGAACTGGGAGAGCGGGACCCTGCTCACCGAACTGATGCAGTTCGTCCTGGCCAAGGGCTACGGCTGTACCACCGACAGCCTGCCGGGCAACTCGATCACCATGGAGCAGGCGCTGAGCACCAATGACATCCAGGTCTTCGCCGAGGAGTGGATCGGCCGCAGCGACGCCTGGAACAAGGCTGCCGCGGCCGGCAAGGTGGTCGGCGTCGGCGAACCCATCGTCGGCGCGGTGGAGGGCTGGTACGTGCCGCGCTACGTGATCGAGGGCGACCCGCAGCGCAAGCTCGAGGCGAAGGCGCCGAAGCTGCGCTCTATCGCCGACCTGGCGCAGTACGCCGAGGTCTTCCGCGACCCGGAAGAGCCGGGCAAGGGGCGCTTCTACAATTGCCCGGCCGGCTGGACCTGCGAGCTGGAGAACAGCGAGATGCTGAAAAGCTACGGCCTGGAAGAGACGTTCACCAATTTCCGTCCGGGCACCGGCCCGGCACTGGACGCGGCGGTGCTGTCGAGCTATCGGCGCGGCGAGCCTATCCTGTTCTACTACTGGTCGCCGACGCCGCTGATGGGCCGCGCCGACCTGGTGCGCCTGGAGGAAAGGCCCGGCGTCGACAAGCGCATCAGGATCCAGGTCGGCCTGTCGCGGACCTTCCACGACCAGGCGCCGGAGCTGGTGGCGGTGCTGGAGAAGGTCAACCTGCCGGCGGAGCTGCTGAACAGCGACCTGGCGCGGATGGCCAAGGACCGGATCGATGCGGCGCGCCTGGCGCGCGAGTTCCTCAAGGAGCACCCCGAGGTCTGGCACGCCTGGGTCGACGAGGACGCGGCGAAGAAGATCGAAGCGGCACTCTGAACCCACGACCGACGAGAGCAGACCATGTTTCCCGAACGCCTGACATTTTCCATCGCCGACTGGGTCAACGCTTGGGTCGACGCCCTGGTGACCAACTACGGCGACCTGTTCCGCAAGATCTCCGACACCCTGCTGTGGGCCATCGTCAACCTCGAAGGGCTGCTCCGCGCCACGCCCTGGTGGCTGTTGCTGGCGATCGTCGCGGCGATCGCCTGGCACGCCACCCGGCGCCTGCTGCCGACCCTGGTGATCACCGGCCTGCTGTTCCTGGTCGGCGCCGTCGGCCTCTGGGACAAGCTGATGCAGACCCTCGCGCTGATGCTGGTGGCGACCTTCATCTCGGTGCTGATCGGCATCCCCCTGGGCATCCTCGCCGCGCGCAGCAACCGCCTGCGCGCGGTGCTGATGCCGCTGCTGGACATCATGCAGACCATGCCCAGCTTCGTGTACCTGATCCCGGTGCTGATGTTGTTCGGCCTGGGCAAGGTGCCGGCGATCTTCGCCACCGTGATCTATGCCGCGCCGCCGCTGATCCGCCTCACCGACCTGGGCATCCGCCAGGTCGACAGCGAGGTGATGGAGGCGGTCAACGCCTTCGGCGCCAACCGCTGGCAGCAGCTGTTCGGCGTGCAGTTGCCGCTGGCCCTGCCGAGCATCATGGCGGGGATCAACCAGACCACCATGATGGCCCTGTCGATGGTGGTGATCGCTTCGATGATCGGCGCCCGCGGCCTCGGCGAAGACGTACTGGTGGGCATCCAGACGCTGAACGTGGGCAAGGGCCTGGAAGCCGGCCTGGCGATCGTCATCCTCGCGGTGGTGATCGACCGCATCACCCAGGCCTATGGCCGTTCCCGGCACGAGACGAGCAAATGAGCGGTGCGCAGATGAACAAGATCGAAGTGAAGAACGTGTTCAAGATCTTCGGCCCGCGCGCCGATGCCGCGCTGGCGCTGATCCGCCAGGGACGCAGCAAGGCCGAAGTGCTGGCGCAGACCGGCTGCGTGGTCGGCGTCAACGACCTGTCGCTGTCCATCGGCGCTGGCGAGATCTTCGTGATCATGGGCCTGTCGGGTTCCGGCAAGTCGACCCTGGTGCGCCACTTCAACCGCCTGATCGACCCCACCAGCGGCGAGATCCTGGTGGATGGCGAGGACATCCTGCGCTACGACATGGAAGCCCTCCGGCAATTCCGCCGGCGCAAGATCAGCATGGTGTTCCAGAGTTTCGGCCTGCTGCCGCACAAGAGCGTGCTCGACAATGTCGCCTACGGCCTGAAGGTTCGCGGCGAAAGCCGGGCGCAGTGCCACGAGCGGGCCCTGCACTGGATCGCCACGGTGGGCCTGAAGGGCTATGAGAAGTCCTATCCGCACCAGCTTTCCGGTGGCATGCGCCAGCGCGTTGGCCTGGCCCGCGCGCTGGCCGCCGACACCGAGATCATTCTCATGGACGAGGCCTTCAGCGCCCTCGACCCGTTGATCCGCGCGGACATGCAGGACCAGTTGCTGGAACTGCAGAAAACCCTGCACAAGACCATCGTCTTCATCACCCATGACCTCGACGAGGCGGTACGCATCGGCAACCGCATCGCGATCCTCAAGGACGGCCAACTGATCCAGGTCGGCACACCACGGGAAATCCTCCACCAGCCGGCCGACGACTACGTCGACCGCTTCGTCCAGCGGCGGGTGGCGAACCTATGAGCGACCTACCGAGCGTCGTGTTCGGCGACGGTCCGCTGCGTTGGCAGGAACTGGTCGCGGTGGCCCGGCACGGTGCGCGCCTGGAACTGTCGGCGGCGGCCTGGGCACGGATCGACAACGCCCGCGCCATCGTCTGCCGTATCGTCGCCAATGGCGAGCGTGCCTACGGCATCAGTACCGGCCTCGGCGCGCTGTGTGACGTCCTGCTGGAAGGCGAGCAGCTCGCCGAGCTGTCGCGCAACACCTTGCTCAGCCATGCCTGCGGGGTCGGCGAGCCGCTGCGCGACGAACAGACCCGGGCGATCATCTGTGCCGCCGTCGCCAACTACAGCCAGGGCAAGTCCGGGCTCGACCGTTCGCTGGTGGAAGGGCTGCTGGCGCTGCTCAACCACGGGATTACCCCGCAGGTGCCGGCCCAGGGCTCGGTGGGCTACCTGACCCACATGGCGCACGTCGGCATCGCCCTGCTCGGCATCGGCGAGGTCAGCTACCGCGGCAGCGTCGTGCCGGCCGCCGCCGCGTTGGCGGCGGAAGGCCTGGCGACGGTGCGCCTGGGAGCCAAGGACGGGCTCTGCCTGGTCAACGGCACGCCGTGCATGACCGGCCTCGCCTGCCTGGCCCTGGACGACGCGCAGCGCCTGGCGCAGTGGGCCGACGTGATCGGGGCGATGAGCTTCGAGGCCCTGCGCGGCCAACTGGCGGCGTTCGACGCCGAGATCGTTGCGCTCAAGCCGCATCCCGGGATGCAGCGGGTCGCCGCCAATCTGCGGGCCTTGCTGGCTGGCAGCCAGGTACTGGAGAACGCCCGCGGCATCCGCACCCAGGATGCCCTGAGCATCCGCTCGATACCGCAGATCCATGGCGCCTGCCGTGACCAGTTGGCCCACGCGGCGCGGCAGATAGAGACCGAACTCAACTCGGCCACCGACAACCCGCTGCTGCTGGGTACGCCGGACGCCTACCGGGTGGTATCCCAGGCCAATCCCCACGGCGAATCGGTGGCGATGGCCGCCGACCTGCTGGCGATCGCCGTGGCCGAGCTGGGCGGGGTCGCCGAGCGGCGCCTGGATCGCCTGGTCAACCCGCTGGTCAGCGGCCTGCCGGCGTTCCTGGTGGGCAAGCCGGGAGTCAACTCGGGGATGATGATCACCCAGTACGTCGCCGCCTCCCTGGCTGGCGAGAACCGCCAGCTGGCGCAGCCGGCGGTGGTCGACAACTTCGTCACCTCGGCGCTCCAGGAGGACCACCTGAGCCTCGGCACCAGTGCCGCGCTCAAGCTTGGCAGGGCCCTGGAGAACCTCCGGCGGATCCTCGCCATCGAGTACCTGCTGGCCGCCCAGGCCTTCGAATTCCTCGCCCCGCAACGCTTCGGCCAGGGCACCGCGGCGGCCTGGGGCATCCTGCGCGAGCGCGTGCCCGCGTACGACACCGACCGCTGGCTGGCTCCCGACATCGCCAGCGCGGCGGCCATCCTCGGCGAGCGGAAGAGTCTCGCCCGGCTGGCCGCGAGCATAGGAGACCTGCAATGAAACGACTCTGGCAGCATTGCCATGCCGCCACCCTCAAGGGCGGCAAGTACTCGATCGTCGAGGACGCCGCCCTGGTCACCGACGGTCCGCTGATCCACTGGATCGGCCCGCGCGCCGAACTGCCGCCCGGCGACTACGCCGAACGCATCGACCTCGGTGGCGCCTGGCTGACCCCGGGGTTGATCGACTGCCACACCCACGCGGTGTTCGGCGGCAACCGCAGCGGCGAATTCGAGCAGCGCCTGGAGGGCGTCAGCTACGCCGAGATCGCCGCCGCCGGCGGCGGTATCGCCAGCACCGTACGCGCCACCCGCGAGGCCAGCGAGGAAGAATTGCTGGCCAGCGCGCGCAAGCGCCTGGAGCCCTTGCTGCGCGACGGCGTGACGGCGCTGGAGATCAAGTCCGGCTACGGCCTCGACCTGGCCAGCGAACGCAAGATGCTGCGGGTCATCCGCCGCCTCGGCGAACGCCTGCCGGCGACCGTGCGCAGCACCTGCCTGGCCGCCCATGCGCTACCGCCGGAATACGCCGGGCGCGCCGACGACTACATCGAGCATATCTGCTCGACGATGCTCCCCGCGCTGGCCGGGGAGGGACTGGTGGACGCGGTGGACGCCTTCTGCGAGCACCTGGCGTTTTCCCCGGCGCAGGTCGAGCGGGTATTCATCGCCGCCCGCGAGCTGGGCCTGCCGGTGAAGCTGCACGCCGAGCAGCTATCCTCGCTGCACGGTTCCAGCCTGGCGGCGCGCTACCGGGCTTTGTCGGCCGACCACCTGGAGTACATGACCGAGGACGACGCCCGCGCCATGGGCGAGGCGGGCACCGTCGCGGTGCTGCTGCCGGGCGCCTTCTACCTGTTGCGCGAGACCCAGCTGCCGCCGATCGATGCCCTGCGCCGGCACGGCGTGGCCATGGCCATTGCCAGCGATCTCAATCCCGGCACCTCGCCGGCGCTGTCGTTGCGCCTGATGCTGAACATGGCCTGTACCCTGTTCCGCCTGACCCCGGAGGAGACGCTGGCCGGTGTCACCCTGCACGCCGCCCGGGCGCTGGGGCTGGAAGCCAGCCACGGCAGCCTGGAGGTCGGCAAGCTGGCCGACTTCGTCGCCTGGGACATCGAGCGTCCGGCGGAGCTGGCCTACTGGCTGGGCGGCGATCTGCCGAAACGCGTCATTCGCCACGCCGAGGAGGTATACCGTGGATGAAGTCCTGAGTTTCAAGCGCGGCCGCGTGCCGCTACTGATCAGCATGCCGCACCCCGGCACGCGCCTGACCCCGGCGGTGGACGCCGGCCTGGTGGAGGAGGCGCGGGCGCTGACCGATACCGACTGGCACATTCCCCGGCTCTACGATTTCGCCGAGGAACTGGGCGCCAGCACCCTGGCTGCCCACTATTCGCGCTATGTGGTCGATCTCAACCGCCCTTCCGACGACAAGCCGCTGTACAGCACCGCCACTACCGGCCTGTATCCGGACACCCTGTTCGACGGCCGGCCGCTCTACCGCGAAGGCATGGCGCCGTCCGCCGAGGAACGCATGCGCTACCTGGCCGAAGTGTGGACGCCCTACCACCGGACCATCGCCGAGGAACTGGCGCGGCTGAAGGCCGAGTTCGGCTACGCGCTGCTCTGGGACGCCCACTCGATCCGTTCCCACGTGCCGCACCTGTTCGACGGCCGACTGCCCGACTTCAATCTCGGCACCAACGCCGGCGCCAGTTGCGATCCAGCGCTGGCGGCCCGCCTGGAGGCGGTCTGCGCTGCCGCCGAAGGCTACAGCCATGTGCTCAACGGGCGCTTCAAGGGCGGCCACATCACCCGCCACTACGGCCAGCCGGAGCAGCACGTCCATGCCGTCCAGCTGGAGCTGGCGCAGTGCACCTACATGGACGAGCAGGCCCCGTTCGCTTACCGCGCGGACCTCGCCGAAGCGACCCGCGCGGTCATCCGCGAACTGCTGGAAAGCCTCCTCGCCTGGGGTCGCGAGCGCTACGCCTGAGGCGCTCGAGGCGGCGGACGCCTGGCCCGTCCTGGCGGACGTGAATGCCGCGGATGGGGTGGGGCGTCCGTGTCGGCATTCTGGAAATTTTCTGTTACAAATTTATTGAGGTCAGCGTTGATGCGGCCGGGAGGCCGAGTGCGCAAAGAGTTGCACAACTGTTCTCCTCTATCCTCTCGGCCAGCATTTCCATCGCGCGGGCGCAGGCGCGTCGCGCCCGGAACCGAATACGCCAGGAACGCACGGCTGCGTTTCCAAGAGGACAGTGAATGTTCGCCCCCGCCAACCAGACGCACTTCAGCCTTCGCATCGAAAACCTCCGGCACGACTTCCAGGTACTCGCCTTCCGCGGTCGCGAAGCCATCAGCCAGCCCTTTCGCTTCGACCTGGAGCTGGTCAGCGAGCGATCCGATCTGGACCTCGACGCGCTGCTGCACCAGCCGGCCTTCCTGATCCTCTCGCCGAGCGGGCAAGGGGTCCACGGACAGCTCACCAGCATCGCCCAGGGGGACTCCGGCAAGCGCCTGACCGGCTATCGCGCGACCCTGGAGCCGCGCCTGGCCTACCTGGGGCTGTGCAGCGACCAACGCATCTTCCAGCGCCTCAGCGTGCCGGAAATCATCGGTCGGGTGCTGGAGGGCCACGGCATTCTCGCCGACGCCTACCGCTTCCAGCTGGGCCCGACGCCGTACCCGGCCCGCGAATACTGCACGCAGTACGACGAAACCGACCTGGCGTTCCTCAGCAGGCTCTGCGAGGAGGAGGGCATCCATTACCACCATGAGTTTTCTGCCCAGGGCCATGTGCTGGTCTTCGGCGACGACCAGACCTCCTTTCCGCGGCTGCAACGCCCCGTCGCCTACGTGCAGGACGCCGGGCTGGTCGCCGACCAGCCGGTGGTCAAGCGCTTCGGCGTGCGCTTCGACACCCGTGCCAGCCGGGTTACCCGGCGCGACTACGACTTCGAGCAACCCGCGTTGCAGATGCAGGCCGCCCATGGCCCGCAGCTCGTGGCGCAGCAACCGGACCTGGAGGACTACGACTATCCCGGCCGCTTCACCCACCGCGAGCGCGGCAAGCACCTGAGCCGGCGCGCGCTGGAACGGCATCGCGCCGACTACCTACAGGCCAGGGGCGAAAGCGACGAACCGGCGCTGCTCAGCGGACACTTCCTGACGCTGTCCGCGCATCCCCGCGGCGAATGGAACGATCTCTGGCTGCTTACCGAGGTTCTCCACGAAGGGCGGCAGCCGCAGGTACTGGAAGAGTCGATCGACAGCGACGTCGCGCAGGGCCAGGGCGATTTCCGCCAGGGCTATCGCAACCATTTCGTCGCCACTCCCTGGAGCGCGCATTTCCGCCCCCCGCTGGAGCATCCCAGGCCACGCGTGCTGGGCTGCCAGACAGCGGTCGTGACCGGCCCCGCCGGCGAGACCATCCACTGCGACCAATACGGCCGGGTCAAGGTGCAGTTCTTCTGGGATCGCCTCGGCCAGGCCGACGACAACACCAGTTGCTGGTTGCGCGTCGCCTCCAACTGGGCGGGCAAGCGCTATGGCGGCGTCGCCATCCCGCGGGTGGGCATGGAAGTCCTGGTGGGTTTCCTGGAGGGCGATCCGGATCAGCCGCTGGTCACCGGCTGCCTCTACCACAGCGAAAACCGGGTGCCCTACGAGCTGCCGCAGAACAAGACCCGCAGCGTTTTCAAGACCGACAGCTACCCCGGCGGCGGCGGTTTCAACGAACTGCGCATCGAGGACCGCAAGGGCCAGGAACAGATCTTCGTCCACGCCCAGCGCGACTGGGACGAGAACATCGAGCACGACCAGAAGATCCGCGTCGGCCACGAGCGCCACGACACGGTCGAGGGCGATAGCTACAGCGAGTTCAGGGCCGAGGAACAGCGCACGGTCCATGCCGACCGCAAGGTCGAACTGAAGGCGGCCGACCACCTCAGCGTCGCCGACGCGTTGCACCTGAGGATCGGCACCGGCCAGTTCGTCGAGGCGGGCGACGAGATCCATTTCAAGGCCGGCGACAAGGTAGTGATCGAGGCAGGCATGGAGTTGACCCTAAAGGGCGGTGGCAGCTTCGCCAGGCTCGACCCGGGCGGTGTCACCCTTGACGGCGCCCAGGTGATGATCAACAGCGGCGGCAGCCCCGGCATCGGTAGCGGCGTTCGCGCGCTGTCGCCGCTGCAACCGCTCGCGGCCGACGCCGCGGCGGCGGGAGGCGCCTTGTTGGGAGCCATCGCCCAGAAGGTCGGCGAAGCGCCGCAGAAACTCCTGCGTTTCGAACTCAGTCCGTTGCCCGGTGTGCCATCGGCGGCCAGGCAACCGTATCGGCTCTACGCCAATGGTGCCTTCAAGGAGGAGGGCATCGCCGACGAAGGCGGCGCAATCAGCTTCGAACCGCTGCCGGGCGAACGCACCTATCGCATCGAGACCGCCAATGGCCACGCCTACGAAGTGGAGATGGTCGACCAGCCGGACGCACTGCAGGCCGACGATCGGCTCGCCCAGCAGGGGTTCCGCGACTACCGGGCGGAAATGCCCCAGCACAAGCCGCGTTCCGCCCCGGACGCCTACCGGCGCGACGCCTCGCGGCCCGGCGCCGCCGACAAGGATGAGCCCACGCCATGAGCGACCTGTACAAACCGCAGACCCTCAAGCTATACGCGCAACAGGCCGGCAGCGTCCGGCTGACCCTCGACTGGTTCGCCAACAAGGCTTTCTACCCGCCGCGCGCGGGTGTGCACATCAAGCCGCTGATCAATGGCCAGGCGGCCTTCGACGCGGTGCATGCGGCGATGGAGGCGGCCCGGCACAGCATCGACATCATCACCTGGGGCTTCGACCCGGCCATGCGTTTCAAACGCCCCGACGGACCGCGAATCGGCGAATTGCTGCAGACGAAGGGCCGCGAAGGAGTGCAGGCGCGAGTGCTGGTCTGGAGCAACCAACTCGCCAGGCTCAAGGAAAACACCATCCCCGGGGCCGGCGTCGGCGGTTCCGGCGGCACCTGGGCGGGCTCGGGCGTCGCCAGCGGCAGCGCGGTGGACAACGAGGTGCTGCGACTGGAGCAGCGGCGCCAGCATAACCTCAACCTCATCGCGCGGCAGCAGGAAGCCCTGGAGCGCTCGGAACGGCTGCACCGCGAAGGCAGGCTGCCGAGCTTCGACCCGCGGGGCGCCGCCCACGCGCGGGCGCGCATCGCCGAGCTGGAGGCGGAGAACGCCGAGATCCAGCGCACTCTCGACAGCAGCGAGGCCCAGGGCTACGGCGGCAAGCGCGGTTCCGGCGGCACCCGCCAGGATCCCTGGGGGCAGATATTCACCCGCGACTGGTTCAAGGCGGTACGCGGCGGTGGGTTGCAGAACGTCGAGTTCCGTACCCGCGACTTCGAGCAGACGGCCAGGCCGGTGATGAACGGCGAGCAAGTGCGCCTCGTCAATGGGCGACTGCAAAGCCTGATCCACCTGCTGCGCGCCGATGGCATCGACGACCTGGGCATCGGCCAGTTGCTGGTACTCACCCAGTTCGCCAGCCATCACCAGAAGATGGTCGTGGTCGACTATGGCAGCCCGCAGGCCATCGGCTTCGTCATGGGTCACAACATGCACCGCAACTACTGGGACACCAGCGCCCACCTGTTCGACGACCGCGCCGCCGGTCGCGATCCCGGGTTCGGGCCCTGGCAGGATATCTCCATGCAGGTCCAGGGCCCGGTGCTGGCCGACCTCAGCCGCAACTTCAGCGAGGCCTGGGACCTCGAGACGCCGTGGTACAAGCGCTGGTTCTCGACGCCATCGCTGACCGCCGAGCGCGACGCCTTGCCGCTGCCGAAGATCGCCACGCCCGCCAGCAACAGCGTCGCGCAGATTTGCCGGACCCAGCCGCAGGACGACGAGCGCTCGATCCTGGAGCACTATCTCAAGGCCCTGGGCAATGCCACCGACTACGTCTACATGGAAAACCAGTACTTCCGTTATGCCGGCTTCGCCGAGCGCCTGCGGAAGACTGCGCAGGTGCGCAAGGCCCGGGGCGTGCCCGGCGACCTGTACCTGTTCGTCGTGACCAACACCCCCGACTCCAGCGACGCCTCGAAGACCACCTACGACATGATGAAAGGCCTGGGCCAGGAGCAACTGATGCCGCAGGTACAGCGCGACCTGGCGCATGACTTGCGGGAAAAGCGGGAGCAGTTGAAGCAGGTCAGGGAAAACCTACATCCCGATCCCTATGTCCGGCGCGGCCAGGAAAACAACATCGAACGGCTGGAGCGCAAGATCGAGGCGCTCGAAGAGAAAGGCGTGACGCCGGAAGTCGAGCAACGCCTCGGCGATCTCGGCGCGCAGGAGATTCCCGGACTGGCGAAGAACACCGGCGAGGACGACAAGCCCTATCAACTCGCCGAAGTACCCGGCCTCAAGGTGGTCGTCGCCACCCTGGCCACCAGTGACCCTGCCCCCGGCAGCCCGCCGCCAGCGCGCCTGTCCGCCGAAGCCGAGGCCGCCCTCGGGGCGCCGCCGCTGAAGGCGCGCTACAAACACATCTACGTGCACTCCAAGCTGCTGCTGGTGGACGACCTCTATACCCTGCTCAGCTCGGCCAATATCAATGTCCGCAGCATGCATAGCGACAGCGAATTGGGGATTGCCCAACCCAATCCGGATTTGGCGAGGGCGATGCGGGAGGAGTTGTGGGGGGCACATGCTTATAAGTTGGCCGAAACGACCGAAGAAAACTTCAAGCTGTGGAATCAGAAGATGGATAAGAACTGGAAGCAGCAGCGAAATGGTGAATCTCTAACGACCCATTTATTGCGGTTCTGGGATGTCACCACACCCTATAGTCCCAATTTTACGGTGGACTGAGCGATGCGTATCTCTATTTATCTGTTCACTTTCCTGCTGAGTTTCGGAGTTTCCGTTATGGCCGACAGCAAATCATTCGTCTGCGTTAATGAAAAAGACCATCTTCCTCCGTTGGATTCGCAAGCCGATGCTTGGTACCGCG
>NZ_KV800304.1:0-1747 GCF_001810205.1 Pseudomonas sp. HMSC076A11
CCCGAGGTCGGCCCGATCGAGATCAGCCGCGACCGCGAGACCGGCGAGGTTCATGCCCTGCGCGGGCCGCGCTTCGCCTCCATGCAATTCCACCCCGAATCGGTGCTGACCCGCGAGGGTCCGCGCATCATCGCCGACCTGCTGCGTCACGCGCTGGTCGAGCGGCGGCCCTGAGCCAGGAGAGCCCATGCACAGATATGTCGTGATAGACGCCTTCGCCAGCGAACCGCTGCAAGGCAACCCGGTGGCGGTGTTCTTCGACTGCGACGACCTCAGCGGCGAGCGCATGCAGCGCATGGCGCGGGAGATGAACCTGTCGGAGAGTACCTTCGTGCTCCGCCCGCAACAGGACGGCGACGCGCGCATCCGCATCTTCACCCCGGTCAACGAACTGCCGTTCGCCGGCCACCCGCTGCTGGGCACCGCCATCGCCCTGGGCGCCGAGACCGACAAGGACAGGCTGTTCCTGGAGACCAGGATGGGCACCGTGCCCTTCGCCCTGGAACGCCAGGACGGCAAGGTGGTGGCCTGCAGCATGCAGCAGCCGATCCCCACCTGGGAGCACTTCAGCCGCCCGGCCGAGCTGCTCGCCGCCCTCGGCCTGAAGGGCTCGACCTTTCCCATCGAGGTCTACCGCAACGGCCCGCGCCACGTCTTCGTCGGCCTGGAGAGCGTCGCCGCGCTGTCCGCGCTGCACCCCGACCACCGCGCGCTGTGCGACTTCCCGGACCTGGCGGTGAACTGCTTCGCCGGCGCCGGGCGGCACTGGCGCAGCCGCATGTTCTCGCCGGCCTACGGCGTGGTCGAGGACGCCGCCACCGGTTCCGCCGCCGGGCCGCTGGCGATCCACCTGGCGCGCCACCGGCAGATTCCCTACGGGCAGCAGATCGAGATCCTCCAGGGCGTCGAGATCGGCCGGCCGTCGCGCATGTACGCCCGCGCCGAGGGCGCCGGCGAGCGGGTCTCGGCGGTGGAAGTGTCGGGCAACGGCGCGGCCTTCGCCGAAGGCCGGGCCTACCTGTGAACGGGCAGAACGGAGGAACGCCATGATGGGCGTCAACGCGAACATTTCCGAGTCCCTCACCGGGACCATCGAAGCCCCTTTCCCGGAGTTCGAGGCGCCGCCGGCGAACCCCATGGAGGTGCTGCGCAACTGGCTGGAACGCGCCCGCCGCTATGGCGTGCGCGAGCCGCGGGCACTGGCCCTGGCCACGGTCGACGGGCAGGGCCGGCCGTCGACGCGGATCGTGGTGATCGCCGAGCTGGGCGAGCGCGGGGTGGTGTTCGCCACCCACGCCGATAGCCAGAAGGGCCGTGAACTGGCGCAGAACCCCTGGGCCTCGGGGGTGCTGTACTGGCGCGAGAGCAGCCAGCAGATCATCCTCAACGGCCGCGCCGAACGCCTGCCCGACGAGCGCGCCGACGCCCAGTGGCTGAGCCGCCCGTACCAGACCCACCCGATGTCGATCGCCTCGCGGCAGAGCGAAACCCTCGCCGACATCCACGCCCTGCGCGCCGAAGCCCGGCGCCTGGCGGAAACCGACGGCCCGCTGCCGCGCCCGCCGGGCTACTGCCTGTTCGAACTGTGCCTGGAGTCGGTGGAGTTCTGGGGCAACGGCACCGAGCGGCTGCACGAGCGCCTGCGCTACGACCGCGACGAAGGAGGCTGGAAGCACCGCTACCTGCAACCGTGACGACACCGCTGCGCCGGCGTTTCACGGCGGATATGCGTCCCGCGGCCCCGGAG
>NZ_KV800305.1:0-15911 GCF_001810205.1 Pseudomonas sp. HMSC076A11
GCCAGTCGGTTGTGATGGTGCGCGCCTGCGCAGTGCCGGCGGCCTCGGTGCGCGTGGTCTCCAGGCCACGGGCGTTGTACTGGTAGGTGGTCAGGTTGCCGTTGTTGTCGCGTTTGCTGGTGAGCAGGCCCTGGTCATCGTAGGTGAAGGTGGAATTGCTGCTGGGGCAGTTGGGAGAGGGTTCGCCTTCGATGGCGACGATGCGTCTGCTGCCATTGACTACTTGGAAATAATAGATGGCCTGCTTGCCGTATTCGTTGGTGACCCGCGTGGAGTAACCGCCGTGGTGGCTGAGACTGATCTTTTCCGCCCCAGTGGCGTGCTCGCTGGAGATTGCCCGGCCCTGATTGTCGTAGTGCCATGAGGCATAGCGCACGCCGCGTTCGTCGGTAATACCGGTGAGCAGGCTGCCGTTGCGACTGTCCTCGTAGTGATAGCGACGCGTCAGCGAGCCTTCTCCGTTGCTACGGGTAACTGCTGTCAGGCGGCGGCTGTCATAGCTGTAGGTCACCTGGCCGTCGGGTGTACGCAGACTGGTCGGCTGGTGTTTGCCGTCCTCGGAGAAGGTGAGCCGGTTGCCAGCCTCGTCGTCGACGTTGATTCCGTTGGCTGTATAGGCGAGGTAGCGAGTGCCTAAGGCGGTGGTCGTTTGCCTAAGCAGTCTTCCGTCGTTGTCGAAGACCAGTCGCTCGTTGTCAGCGGACAGATATTCCCAGCCGTTTCCCTTCTTTTCCAGCAGGCCCTGGTCGGGATTGCGTGGGACGAAGTTACTACCTGAAAGGGTGAAGACCAATTCCCGACCATGATGCAGGGCCACTGTGACGACGCTATCGGAAGTGAGGCGCAGGCTACTGGAAAAGTTGTGGCGCCAAAGCCCGTCTGTGCTGTTGTAGCTGCGTTGGAAAGCCAGGGCCGGGGTGCTGGTGGAGATATAGTCGGTTTCCAGCTGGAACTTGTTGCCCGAGGCAATATCGATGGGGTTGCCGACGCAGGAGTTTTCCTTCGGCGGGCCCTTGTCGTCGGGTAGTGGGCAGGCGATCTGGACGGATGCGGGAGCCGAAGGGTCGGGTGGGCAGTTGCTCTTGTTCGGGTCCAGGCATTGGCCGGTGGTTGGGTCGTATTGGGTACCTGTTGGGCAGGAGTCGCCAACTCGATAGATGGGATAGCCCGTATCACGGTAGGTGCCTCCCCGTTCATTTTCATAAAGAGGTCGGCGGCATTGTGCTGCAAGTTGTCCGTTGTAAGGTTCAGTGAAAATGAACCACCAAGGTTGGGGAGCGTCTCGGACAAGCCAGGCACAGTAGGCGGCAGGATTGGGAAAGCGAAGGTGAGAGGTAAATGGGTTAGACCAGTAATACTCTGTGGCACTTGCACTGCCCGATATAAAGAGGGCGACCAGGACTGCCTGAAGGGAGAGGGATATCTTCGGCTCCTTGCGCCGTGAGTTCTGTAAGCAGAATGGAGTGGGGTGTGTGCATGGCTCGTTGCCAGAGGAGTGGGAAATAGCTGTCACAGACGAAGCTCCCGCAAATCCTTCAGATTAAGTCTCATGTAAAAATTCGTTCCGTTTTGCGATGTGATAGCCGAAATCTGGTGCGGCTCGCTTCGTTCATCAGTTCCCTATCACCGTCTCACCTACTTTGTTACCGTCGCCGTCATACCAGTAATGCGTACTGCGGCCCGCCTCTTCGAGCCGCACTGGAAGTGCCAGTCTCGGGTGCCAGTCGGTGGCGATAGTGCGAGCCTGCGCAGTGCCGGCGGCCTCGGTGCGGAGGATTTCCAGGCCGCGCTCGTTGTATTCGTAGGTGGTCAGGTTGCCCTGGTTGTCGCGGCGGGTCTTGAGCAGGCCGCGTTCGTCATAGGTAAAGGTGGAATTGCTGCTGGGGCAGTTGGGAGAGGGTTGCCCTTCGATGGCGACGATGTGTTTGCTACCGCGGATCACCTGGAAGCGGTAGGTAGCCTGCTTGCCGTATTCGTTGGTGACAGTGGTGGAGCCATCGAAGTTGTAGGCGAGGCTGACCTTCTCCGCGCCGTTGGCGTGTTCGCTGGACACAGCTCGGCCCTTTTCGTCGTAGCGCCAGGTGGCGAAGCGCACGCCGCGGTTGTCGGTGATGCCGGTGAGTAGCCGCGGGTTGCGCGGGTCTTCATAGTGGTAACGCTGCTCACTGGCCTGGCCGGCGGCGTCGCGGGCGACCCGGATCAGGTGTCCGCCTTCATAGTTGTAGAGCACTGCCAGGCCTGGAGCGGTGAGGCGCAGTGGTTGTTGGCGGTTATCCTCGGCGAAGCTGAAGGTGCCGGGGTAGCGGTTGTGGGAAACGCGAACCTGCCCTCCCTCCCTGGCCAGACGCAGCCTTTCGCTGGCTTGGACCAGTTCGACGAGCGCGCCGGCTTCGTCGAAATCCAGGCGCAGGCCGCTCGGTTCGTCGTAGCGCCAGCCGCCGTCGATCTTCTCCAATCGGCCGAGGTTATCGGCCTGGGAGGTGATGCGGTCGTACAGGCGGATGAAGTCGAGGGCCCGACCGTCCTCCCGGTGCAGGGTGACCATATGGCTCTGTAGGGTGAGGCGGGCGCTTAGGTTGTGGGTCCAGAGTCCGTTGCTGCTGTTGTAGTGACGAGTGAAGCGGAGCAGGGGAGCGATGGCCGGGCCGGCGTAGTCGGTTTCGCTCTGGTACTTGTTGCCGGTGGCGATGTTGATCGGATTACCGACGGACAGTGACGGCGGCGAGCAGTCAGGCCCGTGGTTGGGCGGGCCATTGGAGGAAAGGCAGGCGCCGGTGTTGGCATCGTATTCCTGGTGGTCCGGGCAGCCGTCGCCCCATCTGACGATTGAATACCAGGAAGGAGGAAGCGCTCCTCCCCCGTTTGGATATGGAGGGTGTTTTATTAGGCACTCCCCGTAACCACCTTTTACCCGTATGGCAAGAACTGTCCCGGCATAGTAGGTGTCCGACCATCTCAAAATACGGCTGGCGGTATATTCGCAGGCAAGTTGAGCCGACCTGAGATGCGGGTCGAAATAACTCGCTGCCCACCAAAAAGGCTCGGCCTCAACCACTTGGTTAAGCGATGCTGATAGCAGGGCCGCTACAAAGAATTTCCTTTTCATTTCCCACCACATTCCAATCCGTGAAATATCCGGCCCTCGCGCAGTCCGCGAGTTATCTAACCCCTAACCCATAGACCAGATGAACATCCTCCGGCTCCAACCGATACAACTCCTCATCCGGTTCCATGCACAGCCGGCATCCGAGTCTCATATAAAAATCCACCGTGTTCTGCGACGGCGTAGCCGAAACGTAGAGCGCGCTGGCGCCGAGGTGGCGGGCCTGGGTGGCGGCGAGGTGGAAGAGGTGGGCGCCGAGGCCGCGGCGGCGGTAGGCGTGGCTGAGGTGGAGGAACTTCAGTTGCAGCCAGTCGCGCTCGGGGCCGAGGCGGCGTGGGTCGAGGACTACCGCGCCGATCAGGCGGCCCTGGTCGAACAGGCCGAGGAACCAGCCGCCGCGGTCGAAGCAGTCGAGCAGGATCGGCGTGTAGTGCTCGGCCTCGCCCTCCGGCCAGCCGCGCATGTCGTAGAACTCGGGGCGCAGCACCAGTTGGCCGGCCTCGACGGAATACAGGTGTTCGATCACTTCGCTGCGGTCGATCTCCCAGACCAGGGGGATTTCGTCGCGGCGCAGCAGGCGTTCTTCGGTCATCGTGGTTTCCTTGCGCTGAGGCCGTACATCAGCGGCAGGCGCGGACGATCGGCGGGCGGCAGCATGCGTCCGCCGCCGCCGTCGCGCATGCCGTCGAAGCCGGCCCAGCCGTTGGCGTAGGGGTATTCCTCCAGCCGTTCGAGTTGCAGGCCGGCGCCGAGCAGGGCGCCGATCACATCGGCCAGGCCCCACTGGAACTCGTAGCTGGGATGAGGGTTGCTGAAGTTCTCGACGCCGGCGCGGTAGCCGGAGGGCGCCAGGCTGGCGCCGGACTCGGCGACATAGTCGCTGACGCCGCTCTCGGCGATCGGCTCGCGGCTGAAGTAGTCGTAGGCCGGTTGCCAGTGTGGGTCGAAGTACAGGGCGAAAGGATGGAACTCCACCAGGACGAAGCGCCCGCCGGGAACCAGCACCTGGGCGATGCCGTCGGCCCAGCGCTTGAGGTCGGAGAGCCAGACCAGCGTGCCGTAGGAGGCGAAGACCCGTTCGAAGCGTTCGCCGCGGGTGGCGGCGACGGGCAGCCAGCGGAGGATGTCGTCGCGCTGGAAGTCGGCGGCGATGCCGCTGTCGCGGGACAGCTGGCGGGCGAAGTCGATGGCGCTGTCGGCGATGTCGACCCCGGTGACGCGGGCGCCAAGGCGCGCCAGGCTCAGGCTGTCCTGTCCGGCGTTGCATTGCAGATGCAGCAGGCGCAGGCCGTCGAGATGGCCGAGCAGTTGCAGTTCCTCGGGATAGAGCGTGGAACCGCCGTTGCGGAAGAAGGCGGCCTGGTCGGCCTTGTGGCTGTTGTGCGCCCGGGTGGCGGCGTTCCACGACAGCCGGTTGGCCTCGTGCAGGTTGGATCGCATGGTTCGACTCCTTCCCTGGAGTGCGCCACCGCGCGGATGGCGGGTCCGGGGGATTACATGTCCTTGATGCTGCGCACCTGGTCCTTGTTGACGCGGGTGCGCTTGCCGTCCAGTTGCTCCAGTTCGTAGAAGCCGGAACTACGATCATAGCGCGGGGTATCCACCGCCTGGATCTCGCGGCCATCGTTGAGGGTGACGATGGTCGGGGTGGAGCAGCCGGCCAGGACGGCGAATGCGGACGAGAGCAACAGGGCGGGCAGCAGACGGGAGGTCATCGGAATTTTCCTTCGGACGGTTTTCGAGGCGGCGGATTCTACTCCAGTCGCGGCGCAACCGCTCTAGCCTGGATCACAGCGGCAAATTTCCGCTGCGATCGTACGTCTCTTCCGGTGAGCCGCCCGGATGGCGGCGCCTATTCGAAGGGAGATTCCATGTCTGCCGTTTCCACCTCGTTGTTGCTTTTCCTCAACCTGCTGACCCCGGCCCAGGCCGCCCAGCCCGTGCCGCTGGCCGATGGCCGCATCGAGATCGCTGCCGGCGAGAGCCGCCAGCGCTACCTCGACCTTGCCCCCGGCGAGTTGCAGTTGCTCGACCTGGAGGTCGACCGCGGCCGCGTCCGCCTGCGCGCCACCACGCCCGACGGCAAGGCGTTGCGCGCGACGGAGCTGGCCGGACGCCAGTCGCTCGGCCTGCAGGCCGGCGAGCGCCAGGGCCTGCGCCTGACCTTCAGCGCCGACGAAGACACCGCACTGACCCTGATCCCCACCCAGCGCCTCACCCCGCAGACCCCGGCGCTTGATTCGCCGGCGCCGCAGAGCCCGACCCTGCAACGCCTGCAGGCGGAGCTTGCGGAAAAGCGCCCCGGCGCGCTGAAGGCGTTCTGGAAGCAGGTAGCGAAGCAGGGCACGCCGCTGGTGGAGCCGCTGGATGCCGAACGTGTGCTGGTCACCTTCCTCTGGCGCCAGCAGCGTCCCGGCGACGTGCGCCTGCTGTGGCCGACCCCGGAGGTCAACACCCGCCGCTTCGAGGCCCTGGCCGGCAGCGACGTGCGCTACCTGAGTCTGCCGCTGCGCCGCGACGCGCGGGTTTCCTACCAGCTCAGCGCCGACCTGCCGGACCTGCAACAGGCCGATCGCGGCACCTTGCGCCTGGCGTTGCAGGCGGCGGCGCGGCCGGACCCGCTGAGCCGTACGCCGTGGCTCAACAGCCGCGCGCTGCCGCGGGCCGAGCAGGCCTCGCTGGTGCAGCTCGGCGGCGCCCCTGCCGAGACCTGGGACCAGCCGCGCAAGGACGTGCCGCGCGGCAAGGTGGAGCGCCTCGGCTATACCAGCCAGGCCCTGGCCAACCAGCGCCAGCTGACGCTCTACACGCCGCCGGGCTACGACCCAGAGGGCCAGCGCTATCCGCTGCTGGTGCTGTTCGACGAGGACCACTACGCGCGCGACGTACCGACCCCGACCATCCTCGACAACCTGATCGCCGCCGGGCGCATCCGCCCGACCCTGGCAGTGATTGTCGGCAATGTCGACGCCAGCAGCCGGGGCCGCGAGTTGCCCTGCAACGAGGCCTTCGCCGACATGCTCGCCCACGAGCTGCTGCCCTGGTTGCAGCAGCGCTATGCATTGAGCGAGGAGCCTGCCGATCGCGTGCTTTCCGGTTCCAGCTACGGCGGGCTGGCCTCGGGCTGCATCGCCTACCGTTATCCGGAACGCTTCGGCAAGGTGCTGAGCCTGTCCGGCTCGTTCTGGTGGGGGCCGGACGAGCAGCAGCCGCAGTGGCTGGTACGGCAGTTCGCCGCTGGCGAGCGTTTGCCGCTGGTGTTCTTCCTCAGTTCCGGCCTGCTCGAGGAGCCCGAGGCGGACGGCATTCTCGGCAGCAACCGCAGCCTGCGCGCGGCGCTGCAAGGCAAGGGCTACCCGCTGCACTACCGTGAGTTCCCCGGCGGTCACGACTACGCGGCGTGGAGCCTGGAGCTTGCCGAAGGGTTGCAGGCCTTGTTGCCGGCGCATTGAGCCGGCTGGCTGGCGTGGGGCGGATAGCCGCTTGCGGTTATCCGCCGTGCCGCGGCCTAGAGGTGGGGGAAGGCTGTCCGGAGCGTGTCCGCAATGCCCACCGCGTTGCGGAATCGGAAAAAATCGTCCAGGGCCATTTGCCAGCGTCGGCGGATAGGGGACAATCGGCGTTTGCCTCAATCGAACGACAAGGATGTTCTCGATGCGCCGACTCTTGCGCCCGGTATTCTGCGCCGCGCTCTTCTGCCTGTACCCAGCGCTGGTCCAGGCTGCCGCCGAAAGCGAAATCCTCGGCCTGTTCCAGCGCTGGCAGGCCGCCCACGGGCAACGCAGCGGCAAGGCCCTGGAAGGGGTCTATGCGCCGCGCCTGGACTACTATGGCCGCGCGCAGACGCGCGAGCGCACCCTCTCCGCCAAGCAGGCCTTCTTCGCCCGCCATCCCGACTTCGAGCAGCGCATCGTCGCTGCGCCGCAGATCGTGCCGGGCGACCAGGAAGGCCGCTACGAGGTGCGCTTCGTCAAGCAGGTACGCCTCGACGGACGCCTGCGCAACTATCCGGGGCTGCTCCTGGCCGAGCGCGCCGGGCCGGGCGATACCTGGCGCTTCGTCGGCGAGAGCGACGAGATCACCCGCTACGCCGTCGACCCGCGGTACACCCCGCTGGCTCGCGGCCGCTTCGCCGGTACCGAGGCGGATTTCGCCTGGGTAGTGGCCCACGCGCCGAACAGCGCCGCCTTGTGCGACGAATACGAGGATTGCCGCTGCGACCTCTGGAGCGCCGACGCGCGCGTCCCGCCGAAGCCGCTGGGCAGTTGCACCGGCGCGGTGCTCAGCGTCCTCGGCGACCTCGACGACAGCGGCCGCGAGCGCCTGCAACTGCTGCGTACCTGGTGGACCAGCACCTGGACCAAGTCGTCGCTGCTGGAAATCCGCGACGGCCAGTGGGTGCGGATGCTGCCGGACATCTCCACCACCTGGGACGATGCCGAGGCCGAGCTGGTGCTGTACAAGGCCGACCCGCAGCAGCCGGGCCGAGTGCTGGTGACCGAAACCGTGATGGACGACGAGGGCGACTGGAGCCACCGCACCCGCAGCGAGGCGCTGCGCCCCGTACCCTGACGCCGGCCCCTTGGGCTGGGCGGCGCCAGGCCGTACAATCGACGGCTTTATGGCGAGCGTCGCCGCAGTCCAGGTTCCCGCATGCGCATCCACGTCTCCTTCATCGACCGTGTCGGCATCACCCAGGAGGTGCTGGCGCTGCTGGGCGGGCGCAACCTGAACCTGGACGCGGTGGAAATGGTGCCGCCGAACGTCTACATCGACGCGCCGACCCTCAGTCCCGAAGTGCTGGAGGAACTGCGCGCAGCGCTGCTGGGCATCCGTGGCGTGCAGGCGATGACCGTGGTCGACATCCTTCCCGGCCAGCGCCGCCGCTTGCAGCTCGATGCGTTGCTGGCGGCGATGGCCGATCCGGTGCTGGCGGTGGACGGCAAGGGCCTGGTGCTGCTGGCCAACCCGGCCTTCAGCGAGCGCTGCGGACGCGACCCGGCCGGCGAGAGGCTGGCCAGCCTGTTCGACGATGAAACCCTGGAGGATGCGCTGGTCGAGCAGGGCTTCCGCCTGCCGCTGCGCGAAGTGACATTCATGGGCCAGGCCCTGCTGCTCGATGCCACGCCGATCACCGAAGGGCCGGGCGAGGGCGAGCGGCACCTGGCCGGCGGCCTGTTGACCCTCTACGAACCGAACCGCATCGGCGAGCGCCTGGCGGCCTTGCACCATGACCATGCCGAGGGGTTCGAGATGCTCCTCGGCGATTCCCAGCCGATCCGCACCCTGAAGACCCGTGCGCAGCGCGTGGCGGCGCTCGACGCGCCGCTGCTGATCCACGGCGAGACCGGTACCGGCAAGGAACTGGTGGCGCGCGGCTGCCATGCCCTGAGTGCGCGGCACAACTCGCCGTTCCTGGCGCTGAACTGCGCGGCGTTGCCGGAGAACCTGGCCGAAAGCGAGCTGTTCGGCTACGCCCCCGGCGCCTTCACCGGCGCCCAGCGCGGCGGCAAGCCAGGCCTGCTGGAGCTGGCCCACCAGGGCACGGTGTTCCTCGACGAGATCGGCGAGATGTCCCCCTATCTGCAAGCCAAGCTGCTGCGCTTCCTCAGCGACGGCAGCTTCCGCCGGGTCGGCGGCGACCGCGAGGTGAGGGTCGACGTGCGGATCCTCAGCGCCACCCACCGCAACCTGGAGAAGATGGTCGCCGAGGGCAGCTTCCGCGAGGACCTGTTCTACCGCCTCAACGTGCTCAGCCTGGAAGTCCCGCCGTTGCGCGAGCGCGGCCACGACATCCTGCTGCTGGCGCGGCACTTCATGCAGCAGGCCTGTGCGCAGATCCAGCGCCCGGTGTGTCGGCTGGCGCCGGGCACCTACCCGGCGCTGCTGAGCAACCGCTGGCCGGGCAACGTGCGCCAGTTGCAGAACGTGATCTTCCGCGCCGCTGCGATCTGCGAGAGCAGCCTGGTGGATATCGGCGACCTGGAGATCGCCGGCACCGCCGTGGCGCGGCAGAACGACGGCGAGGTGGGCAGCCTGGAGGAGGCGGTGGAGGGCTTCGAGAAAGCCCTGCTGGAGAAGCTCTACGTCAGCTATCCATCGACCCGCCAGTTGGCGGCGCGCCTGCAAACCTCGCACACCGCCATCGCCCACCGCCTGCGCAAGTACGGCATCGGTCCGCGCGCCTGAAGCGGGCTCAGCCCTCGCTGGAATACACCGGCTTGCCGGCGAACCAGGTCTTCAGCACTTTGGTTTCGCCCAGTTGCGTCTCCGGCACCTCGAACACGTCGCGGTCAAGGACGATGAAGTCCGCCTGCTTGCCCGGCTCCAGGCTGCCGATCCGGCGCTCCAGGCCGATGGTCCGCGCAGCGTTGCGGGTGTAGGCGTAGAACATGGTCTGGCGGTCCAGGCGTTCGCCGGCATTGAGCACGCCCTGCGGGCCCTTGCGGGTCACCGCCTGCTGGATGGCCTTCCACGGCGACAGGCTGGACACCGGCCAGTCGCTGGCCCCGGCGATGGTCGCGCCCTTGCTCAGCAGGGAGTGCGCCGGGTACTGGTAGCGGTAGGCGAAGGCGCTGATGTAGGGCTTCATCAGGTCCACCGTGGTTTCGTCGGCGGCGGCCCAGTACAGCTGCATCGAGGTGATCACGCCGAGCGGCCTGAAGCGCTCGAATTCCTTGGGATTGACCAGTTGCAGGTGGGTGATCGAATGGGCGATGCCGCTGTCGCGGTCGCGCCGCGCCTGCTGCATGCCGTTCAGCGCCTCGCGCACCGCGCGGTCGCCGATGGCGTGGACGTGGACCAGCCAGCCGCGGGCGTCGGCGGCGCTGACCAGTTCGCCGAAGTGCGCCGGGTCGATCAGCAGTTCGCCCGTCTTCCTGCTGTTGCGGTAGGGCTCGAGGAGCGCGGCGGTCTGCGCCGGGTATTCCGGTACGCCGTCGGCGAACACCTTGATTCCCGGCAGGGTCAGGTTGGGGCTGCCGAGGAAGCGCTGGCGCACCTTGTCCAGCACCTCGAGGTCGGCCGGCCGGCTGCGTGGGTTGGCGACCAGGAGGGCGGCGACGTGGGCGCTGAGTTCGCCGCCCTTGGCCAGCCGCTGGTAGACCGGTAGCACGCCGACGGTGTTCTCGTCGGGCCTGAGGCTGAACAGGGCGTCGCCCGGCGAGCCATTGGCGGCCGGGTCCATCCATGCGGTCAGGCCCAGCGAGTTGCTGTAGCGCACCGCGCTGCGTCCGGCTTCTAGCATCTGTTCCGCGCTCGGCGCCGGCAGTACCGCGAGCACCGCGTCGAGACCGGCATCGGCGAGGAAGCCGTTGGGGGTGGCGTCGGCGTCGTGGCCGATGGTGTTGCGCTGTTCCTCGGGCAGGGCGCGGACCCGCGCGGCGTCGATGCCGGCGCGTTTCAGCATGGCGGCGTTGGCCCAGCCGGTGTGGTGGTCGCTGCCGATGAAGGCCAGCGGCTGGTCGGCCCATTCGCCGTGGTCGAAGCGCGCGCGGAAGTCCTTGACCTGGCTCCAGTAGGCGGTATGCATGCCGCTGACATTGAGCATGTCGCCATGTCGCGCCTTGCCGTTGTCGCGCCAGGCGCGCAGGCGCCGTTCCAGTTCGTCGAGGCCGACCTGTTCGTTGCCCATGTCCGCGCCGGCCAGCTCCAGGCCGCCGAACACCGCGTGCGAATGGGTGTCGATCAGGCCGGGCATCAGGCGCTTGCCGCCGAGATCGACGACCTGGCTGTCGCCATCGGCCAGGGCGCGCAGCCCGGCCTCGTCGCCGACCGCGAGGATCCGCCCGTCCTCCACCGCCAGGGCCTCGGCGAAGGGTTGCTGCGGATTGGCGGTGAAGATCCTGGCGTTGACCACCAGCAGGTCGGCGGCGGCGAGGGCGTGCAGGGGGATGGCCAGGCAGGCGCCGGCGAGGAGGGTGGGAATCCGTTGCTTCATGGTGGTTTCCTTTGCTTCTTGGTCTTGTGTAGCGTGGCCCGGGCAAGGCGAGACTAGCCAAAGCGCCGGCCCGGCAGAACCGGGCGCGGCGCACAACACTTGTGCCGGAACGGAAGGAGTCGATGGACAAATTGAATGCCCTGGCGATGTTCGTCGCCACTGCCGAAACCGGTAGCTTCAGCCGTGGCGCCGAGCGCCTGGGCAAGACGCCCTCGGCGCTGACCAAGGCCGTCGCCCACCTGGAAGCGGAACTCGGTGCCCGCCTGTTCGAGCGCACCACCCGCAGCCTGGCGCTGACCGAGGCCGGTCAGATCTACCTGGAGGCGGCTCGTCAGTCCCTGGAAACGCTGCGCACGGCGGGGCAGGAGATCGAACTGCTGGAGTCGGAGTTGCGCGGCGAACTGCGCCTCGCCGCGCCGCCGTCGTTCGCCGCGGCGTTCCTCCAGCAGGCCTGCGCCAGCTTCCTCGAGGCGCATCCGAGGATCAGCCTGCGGGTGGACCTCGACGAAACCTTCCTCGATCTCAGTGAAGGCGGCTACGACCTCGGCCTGCGTGACGGCCCCATCGACCTGCCGGGGCTGGTGGCGCGGCCGCTGGCGCCGAACCAGATCGTGCTTTGCGCCAGCCCCGCCTACCTGGCGCGGCAACCCGCGCCGCAAGGCCCGGAGGACTTCGAGCGGCACGCCTGGCTGGTCTTCCAGCACCCTTCGCTGAACCAGAACTTCTGGTGGATGGAACGCGACGGCGCCCGCCAGCGTATCGACCAGCCGCGCCCGCGACTGGCCAGCGACAACTACGACTTCCTGCTCGCCCACCTGCTGGCCGGGCTGGGCCTGCAGTTCTGCCCGCAGTGGAGCGTCGCGCCGCTGCTCGGTGAAGGGCGGCTGGTGCGCCTGCTCGGCGACTACCACTTCGACCCGGGGCCGTTCGGGCCCTCCATCCATGTCCTCTATCCGGGGCACCGGCGCAACACGCGGAAGGTCCGCGCGTTCCTCGAGCACCTGCGCGCCAGCTTGCAGCGACAGGGGCTGTGCCATCGGCTGTAACGCTTCGGTTACGAGTGGAACGAATTCGTTCCGATTGCCGGAAAAACCTTTGCTGTCAGGCGTTTGCGCTCTGGTTCGGGAAATGTCCGGCGGGTCTGTAACGAAAGCGTTCCATGGCGGCCCTGTCCGGGTTTCCCCCGCGCCCGGCCACGCCCCGTGGCGACAGGGCCGGGGCCGCTTGGCACCCTGCTTGCTACGGGCAGCCGCAGAACAAAGTCCCGTCCCGACCGGGCGACCCGCTGACAATGAGGATCCAGCATGAGCAAGTTGCGCTTTACCACCGACCACGAATGGCTGCGCCAGGACGACGACGGGCTGCTGACCGTCGGCATCACCGCCTACGCCCAGGACGCCCTCGGTGACGTGGTATTCGTGCAGTTGCCGGAACTCGGCGAACACGCCGCCGGCAGTGAAGTGGCGGTGCTGGAGTCGGTCAAGGCCGCCAGCAACATCCTGATGCCGCTGGACGGCGAGGTGGTGGCGATCAACGACGCGCTGCCGGACGCCCCGGAGCTGGTCAACCAGGATCCGCTCGGCGAGGCCTGGTTCTTCCGCTTCCGTCCGGCCGACGCCGGCGCCTGGGAAAAGCTGCTCGACCAGGCCGCCTACGACCGCCTGCTGAACGCCAACGCCGACGCCTGAGGATCCCGTCATGACCGATAACCTGAACCTCGGCGCCATCGACCTGGGCACCGACGACGAATTCATCGCCCGCCATATCGGCCCGCGTGCCGCCGACACCCAGGCCATGCTCCAGCGCCTGGGCTACGACTCGCTGGACGCGCTGATCGGCAACGTGATCCCCGACAGCATCAAGGGCAGCAGCGTGCTCGACCTGCCGGCCGGCATGGGCGAGGCCGAGGCGCTGGCCAGCCTGAAGGCGATCGCCGCGCGCAATCGCGCGTTGCGTTCCTTCATCGGCCAGGGCTACTACAACTGCCACACCCCGGCACCGATCCTGCGCAACCTCCTGGAGAACCCGGCCTGGTACACCGCCTACACGCCGTACCAGCCGGAAATCTCCCAGGGCCGCCTGGAGGCGCTGCTGAACTTCCAGACCCTGGTCAGCGACCTGTCCGGCCTGCCGATCGCCAACGCCTCGATGCTCGACGAGGCGACCGCCGCCGCCGAGGCCATGACCTTCTGCAAGCGCCTGTCGAAGAACCGCACCAGCCAGGCATTCTTCGCCTCCCGCCATTGCCACCCGCAGACCCTCGACGTGCTGCGCACCCGTGCCGAGCCGCTGGGCATCGAGGTGGTGGTCGGCGACGAGAGCGCCATCGAAGACTTCTCCGCCTACTTCGGCGCGTTGCTGCAATACCCCACCTGCGACGGCGAGATCGTCGACTATCGCGAACTGGTCAGCCGCTTCCATGCGGTCGATGCGCTGGTCGCGGTGGCCGCCGACCTGCTGGCGCTGACCCTGCTGACCCCGCCGGGCGAGTTCGGCGCCGACGTGGCCATCGGCAGCGCCCAGCGCTTCGGCGTGCCGCTCGGCTTCGGCGGCCCGCACGCGGCCTATTTCGCCACCCGCGACGCCTTCAAGCGGGACATGCCGGGACGCCTGGTCGGCGTCTCCATCGACCGCCACGGCAAGCCGGCCTACCGCCTGGCCATGCAGACCCGCGAGCAGCACATCCGCCGCGAGAAGGCCACCAGCAACATCTGCACCGCCCAGGTACTGCTGGCCAACATCGCCAGCATGTTCGCCGTCTACCACGGCCCGCAGGGCCTGCTGCGCATCGCCCGGCGCACCCACCGGCTGACCGCGATCCTCGCCGCCGGCCTGGAGCGCCTGGGCGTGGCCGTCGAGCAGAAGCACTTCTTCGACACCCTGAGCCTGGCCACCGGCGCGCGTACCGCGGCGATCCATGCCAAGGCCCGCGCCGCCGGGATCAACCTGCGCGAGATCGATGCCGGCCGTCTCGGCCTGTCGCTCGACGAGACCGTCCGCCAGGCCGACGTGGAGACCCTCTGGGGCCTGCTGGCCGAAGAGGGCCAGGCGCTCCCGGACTTCGCCGCCCTTGCCGCCAGCAGCGGGGACCGCCTGCCGGTCGAGCTGCTGCGCCAGTCGGCGATCCTCAGCCACCCGATCTTCAACCGCCATCACTCGGAAACCGAGCTGATGCGCTACCTGCGCAAGCTGGCGGACAAGGACCTGGCGCTGGACCGCACGATGATCCCGCTGGGCTCCTGCACCATGAAGCTGAATGCCGCCAGCGAGATGATCCCGGTGACCTGGGCCGAATTCGGCAACCTGCACCCGTTCGCCCCGGCCGAGCAGAGCGAAGGCTACCGCCAGCTCACCGACGAACTGGAGGCGATGCTCTGTTCCGCCACCGGCTACGACGCCGTGTCGTTGCAGCCCAACGCCGGCTCCCAGGGTGAGTACGCCGGCCTGCTGGCGATCCGTGCCTACCACCAGAGCCGCGGCGACAGCCAGCGCGACATCTGTCTGATCCCGTCCTCCGCCCACGGTACCAACCCGGCTACCGCCAGCATGGTCGGCATGCGCGTGGTGGTGGTGGCCTGCGACGCGCGCGGCAACGTCGACGTCGAGGACCTGCGCAACAAGGCCAGCGAGCACAAGGAACGCCTGGCCGCGCTGATGATCACCTATCCGTCCACCCATGGCGTGTTCGAGGAAGCGATCCGCGAGATCTGCGCCATCGTCCACGACTGCGGCGGCCAGGTGTACATCGACGGCGCCAACATGAACGCCATGGTCGGCCTGTGCGCCCCGGGCAAGTTCGGTGGCGACGTTTCCCACCTGAACCTGCACAAGACCTTCTGCATCCCCCACGGCGGCGGCGGCCCGGGCGTCGGCCCGATCGGCGTGCGCGCGCACCTGGCGCCGTTCCTCCCCGGCCACGCTCGCGGCGAGCGCAAGGAAGGCGCGGTGAGCGCGGCGCCGTACGGCAGCGCGAGCATCCTGCCGATCACCTGGATGTACATCCGCATGATGGGCGGCGAAGGCCTCAAGCGCGCCTCGGAAATGGCCATCCTCAATGCCAACTACATCGCCCATCGCCTGGAGGAGCACTACCCGGTGCTCTACGCCGGCGGCAACGGCCTGGTCGCCCACGAATGCATCCTCGACCTGCGTCCGCTCAAGGACAGCAGCGGGATCAGCGTCGACGACGTGGCCAAGCGCCTGATGGACTTCGGCTTCCATGCGCCGACCATGTCCTTCCCGGTGGCCGGCACGCTGATGATCGAGCCCACCGAGAGCGAGTCGAAGGCCGAGCTGGACCGCTTCTGCGACGCGATGATCCGCATCCGCGAGGAAATCCGCGCGGTGGAATGCGGCGAGCTGGACAAGGAAGACAACCCGCTGAAGAACGCGCCGCACACCGCCGCCGAACTGCTCGGCGAATGGAACCACGCCTACAGCCGCGAGCAGGCCGCCTATCCGCTGGCCAGCCTGGTGGAGGCCAAGTACTGGCCGCCGGTGGGCCGCGTCGACAACGTCTACGGCGACCGCAACCTGACCTGCTCCTGCCCGCCCATCGAGGCGTACAGCGAGGAGTGACGGACGAGGAGGGCGCCGCCAGCGGCGGCGTCCTCGCGTTTCCGGCGATACCCCTTTCCCGGCGCCGCGCTTGCGTAGCGGCGCCGCGGCCACGCTCGCGCCAGCGAGCGTCCTGACACCGACACGACAAGAGGCCAGCGCCATGTTCAGCAAGCACGACCAGCTCCAGGGCTACGACGACGAACTGCTCGCCGCGATGGACGCCGAAGACCGGCGGCAGGAAGACCACATCGAACTGATCGCCTCGGAGAACTACGCCAGCAAGCGGGTCATGCAGGCGCAGGGCAGCGG
>NZ_KV800306.1:0-206 GCF_001810205.1 Pseudomonas sp. HMSC076A11
CGGTGCGCGCGCAGAAGCTCAAGGCCGGCGAGTGCCAGATCACCCTCAACCCGCGCCCCGCCGACCTCGACGCGCTGAAGAAGGACCCGAACCTGAACCTGCCGTCGCAGGCCGGCTTCAACCTCGGCTACATCGCCTACAACGTCACCCACAAGCCGTTCGACCAGCTCGAAGTACGCCAGGCGCTGGACATGGCGGTGAACAAG
>NZ_KV800307.1:0-29551 GCF_001810205.1 Pseudomonas sp. HMSC076A11
CCTGGCGCAGGACTTCGCGGGGGTCGGCGAAGAAGGGATCACCTTCCAGCTCATGCATGGTCATCAGCAGTTGCGCGGTCGGGCGCTTCTGCCAGGGTTCCATGGAGAGGGTGCCGGGGATCGGGTAGCAGATCCGGTCGGCGTCGCCGATGTCGAGACCCAGGCCGGTACTCTCTACGGTGGAGCCGGTGATATCGAGGGCGAACAGGGAAGCGGGAAGGTTGATACCTTTTTCGAAGACTTTGGGCAGACTGTTGCGTTCGATTCGCTTGCCGCGAACCACGCCATTCATGTCTGAAATCAGAAGGTCGACGAACTGGACCTCGGGATGTTCCTGAAGGAACAGGCTCGGCTCAGTGAGCTGAACGGCACGCAGGGGTACCGACATGATGCAACACCTTTTTTGTTAAAAATTTCAATCATGCGGGGGCTGGAGCCAGAGTCAATCGGAAAGCCAATTTGTTGTCAATAGCCCTCTCATCGCCCTCGCGGCCGGCGAAATGGCCGTAGACAGGGCCTTCCAGCGCATCGCGAAAGCGGCCAAAGCCAGGCCAGGCAAGGTGTTCAACCTGGTGCAGCAGATATTTTACAGGCTCCGTTGTACGAAAAATTGAACAAGGCTAAGCTGTGCCAACCCTACAACAGCAATAAACCGGGTGTTCCATGTCCTACCAGCCGTCCCTCGGCGCCAAGTTCCGCGGCCACAAGATCGGTCAGCATCCGCGTTAGCTCCGCTCCGGTTCTTCTCTCCCTCGATTCTTCGCAGCGCCCTCGAGCGGCCCTCGCTCGTCCGCCGCCTGCCCTGCCCGTCCTCCTTATATAAGGAAGGACACCGGCCGCTTTCGCCTGCGTGGATAACGGATACGAAGAGCAAGATCGTTCAAGCCAGCCCGATGCGCCTGCTGGCATGCTGGACCGACGTTCACCACCGCCATGCCCCCATGACTGCCCACGACCTGCCCCGCCAAGCCTTTCTCCGCGGCGCCGTCGCCATCCTTCCATTGTCCCTGGCCGTCGCGCCCTGGGGGCTGCTGGCGGGATCGATGGCCATCGAAGCCAACCTCACCCCGGCCGAGGGCCAGGGCCTGTCCGCCATCGTCTTCGCCGGCGCCGCCCAGTTGGTGGCGATCGGCATGCTCAAGGGCGGTGCCGGGTTCTTTTCGATCATCTTCACCACCCTCCTCCTGACCTCGCAGCACCTGCTCTACGGCATGAGCTTGCGGCCGGTCCTGTCACCTCTGCCGGGACGCTGGCGGATCGGCCTGGGCTTCCTGCTCACCGACGAGTTCTTCGCCCTCGCCAGCCAGCACGACCGGCGCAACTTCAACCGCTGGTACGCCCTCGGCGTCGGCCTGACCTTCTATATCGCCTGGAACCTGTTCACCCTCGCCGGCATCCTGCTTGGCCGCAGCATTCCCGGTCTCGAACTCCTGGGCCTGGATTTCTCCATCGCCGCCACCTTCATCGCGCTGGTCGCGCCGCTGGTGCGCAACGTACCGACGCTGGTCTGCGTGGCCACCTCGCTGTTCTGCTCGGTGCTGTTCAGCCACTGGCAATGGAGTTCGGCGCTGGTCCTCGCCGGTCTCGCCGGGATGGCCGCCGGCTTCGTCTGCAACAAGCTGTATCGGGAGGCGCCATGGTCTGGGCAGTGATCTTCGGGATGGGTGCGATCGTCTTCCTCAACCGCTACCTGTTCCTCGAACCGCGCCTGCCGATCCGCCTCGGCAGCAACCTGCGGCAGTTCCTCGGCTTCGCCGTGCCCGGCATGCTCACCGCGATCTGCGGCCCGATCGTGTTCATGCCCGAGGGCCGCATCGACCTCGGCTACGACAATCCCTACCTGGTCAGCGGCGCAGTCACCGTGGCGCTAGTGCTCTATACCCGCAATACCCTGGCGAGCATGCTGCTGGGCATGGCGTTCTTCTTCCTGTTCAAGTGGTGGCTGATTTGATCGATGTCAGTCGCTGCACGCCGGACGGCATGATTTCGGCAGACAGCCTCTTGCAGGGGGCTACAAACCAATAGCTCGTAAGAACAGGTGGAAACAACTGAAGCGGCAATCGAAAATTTTTGCCTTACTTCAAACCATATCCAAGCTTCCATTCCAAGCTTCCCAAATCATCACACCCTGCATTCGATGATAGAAAATGATTTTCGCCAAGCGGAGAGTAACAGCGATAAATAGGGACCGTATTTTTTTGTGGGTATTTATACACCCAGCCGATAGTGGCGATTCGATCATGTCCGCTCCCGTCACATCCTCCTGCATCAGTCACGAGATAATCATCGGGATCCTGTCTATTCACACACTCCTCCACCTCAAGCGTTTCAATACCAACGACAGGACGAGTCAGGAGATATGCGATACGATTACGCTCGGTGTACTCGGATTGTCTCACCACAGGCAGAGTAGTAACTCTGTATTTCCCACTCCTGTGCTCCCAGCGGGTAAGAGCCAAACCTACGGAAGCCTGTTGAGGTTCACTAACCACCTTCATGTTAACCCCTTGAAAGACGAGATACTTTTCCTTTAGCGTTCCTCCATGCGGTATATAAATATAGGTGATACCCCATCCAGAATTATCAACTCGATTCTCACCGCCAAGTAGATTCACGACCCCCACATATGCGATTAAGTCAGTTGACTTCCCGATTAAATTTCGATCCCAATCATTTTTAACAAACGGAACAAGAGGATCCTTAAGAGTAAAAAAATTCTTATAATCCGAGGACAATGACAGCTTTATCCCGCCAAACCATGGATCGAGATCAAGCGCAATAACTTTACGTCCAGCCCGCCAATACCCAACACTACTCCCTATAGTACCCAAACTATCTGCCATACCACCAACCGCAGGCTCACTCCAATTTCCTTTATATAATTTCCTCCAGCTTGACGGGAACATATAAGATGCCTCCGGAGCACGCGCCACGATATTATCCCATCGCCCCGGCCTGAAACAATACATATAGAGGTAGCCTTCATCGGGGGCCCGAACCAGTGAACAGTCACCCTCCCCAGATTGGGTCCCCATCTTCGGTGCCTCAGGGCTGGTCAACACAGTAATTGGATTAACCCAAGATAGACCATCATAAGAAAACGATACCCCCATTGACTTGTGCGTCTGCCCACCATTGATGTAGTCGCACTTTTGCTCCTGATGCACGGCTGCAACATAGACATCTCCGATCTTAACCGGAGAATTTATCCATACTCCACACTCGCTGTAGGACCCTGCGGCACCTTTACTTAACACCTTATTGGCAGGCCAGCCCATAGACCAGGCCTCCGGCCCGGTTATTGCGTAAGCATCACCACCACCGGAACTGTAGCCTCTGAATAAATTTTCAGAGAGCTTTATTACATAAAACTTAGTATCCAGGCCAGGCTCGTGAGACCCACCCCTAACTACTAGCGGGCGCTCCACCCGCACCTGTAGACAAGACTCACAAAAGACTTCCGCCGCAACTTTCGAAACCAATAAAAAGTGCAGAAGAAGCACAAAACACAAACAAGAAATCATAGACTTCTTCATGAAAATCCCTTTCATAATATTTTATTTTTCAATCAAAACCATCCAACCACTGGCCACCAACACAATATTTCCGGCTCCAGCCCCGAAATGCCGATACCAATCTAGCGCCCGTCCAGGCAGAGCAATTGACACGGAGAAATTCAGAAAACCACCCGAAAATAATGACGATAGTCACAGTGAACGCCATCCTCCCGCTCGACGGCTTTCACCTTGAACTGCTTTGCTCCCAGCAACTCCAAGACACGAACCAGTTGATCATGGCTGAATATCTGTGTATGCCCGATTGCTGGAACTCCGCGAGAGTCAGTCACCAACAGTAGCTCACCGCCCGTCCTCAACCTGCCCACACAGTCAACCAGGAACTGGATCCAGTCGGCCGTATGGTCAAGCACATTTGAGCAAACGACGAAATCGAACGCACTCTCTATATCGGCAACACCATCCCTTATATAACAAGAAGAACCTCTTTCCCCGAGAATCGAGAATGGAAGATTCTCTGCATACAGCCCCATCAATGAGTCCTGGGCAGTCACTGTCACGCCTTCGACCTTCTCGAAAAAGCCGATCGGCCCACTACCTACTTCCAAAACCTTACCTTCAAAACCTTCGTAGCGATAATGCGAGGAGCCGTACGTGAACCCCATCTTCCCAAGAAACCACATTGCATCCTTATGCCGGGCCTCTTGTAGTTCCTCGACAGACAGATGGCGATAGGGCCATTTATCCTTCCAGAAAGAAGCTCGTACTCCTGGGAATGTATCCACTGCTCCGAATCTGCAGACGCAACGCTACGTACGTCAGGAGCAGTTTCAACCCTACGGGACACCGACGAGAATTCGCCTGCACCACTGCCACGCTCTTCGATACACACTAGAGGAGTGCCATTCGCACGACGGCGCTCCCAGAAACCGGATAAAAATTTCACCCTAAAAACCTCCCTGCTCATTGGTACCCTTGCCCATCGGACTAAAAGACAAAAAGCCGAAACTTACCGACGACCAAACAAAAACTCGTCCTCTATCTCAGCGCCCCAGCAAAAATCTTCCCCTCAGGAAGCCGCCAAACAGCACTGCTCGAGGAAAAACTAACAAAGAAAATTTATAAATAATGTAAGAGCAATCCTTTTTGCTAGAGGAAATAGTTACATAGACATAATTGAGGAGAAGATGGAGAAACGAGCGGAAAACCGCGCTCTCCGATCCGCCTAGAGGAGACCCGTTGCGATGACGCTCCAGTCCCCTTCTCGTCCAGATGAAGCGCTGAAAGGGGCCTCCTCCGCAACGAAGAACGAGGGTTCATGCGCCACGGGAATGAACTCGCGAAGAAAGGTCGCTTGGCGCTGGCGCGCTTTGGGCCGAATATCGGGGCAACCACAACGTGCGCAGCGAGGCCCTCATGTCCGACTCCCTTCCCCAGCGCAACGGCGGGCAGATCCTGGTAGAGGCATTGCGGCGCAATGCCGTCGATACCGTCTACTGCATCCCCGGGGAAAGCTACCTGCCGGTGCTCGATGCGCTGCACGACGCCAACGGCATCCGCACCATCGTCACCCGCCACGAGGGTGCCGCCTCGAACATGGCCGATGCCTACGGCAAGCTGACCGGCCGACCAGGCATCTGCTTCGTCACCCGCGGCCCCGGTGCCACCCATGCGGCGAATGGCGTGCACACGGCGCAGCAGGACTCGACGCCGATGATCCTGTTCGTCGGCCAGGTGGAAAGCGCCTTCAAGGGCCGCGAGGCGTTCCAGGAAGTCGACTACGTGCAGATGTTCTCGGGCCTGGCCAAGTGGGCCGTGGAAATCGACCGTATCGAACGCATCCCGGAGATCGTCGGCCGCGCCTTCAGCGTCGCCACCTCGGGCCGACCGGGCCCGGTCGTGGTCGCCCTGCCCGAGGAAATCCTCTTCGGTTTCGCGCAGGTCGCCGATGCGCCGGAGCCAAGGGTGCTTCCGGGGCGGCCGGGCGCCACGGCGATGGCGGAACTGCGCGAACTGCTGGCGAACGCCAGGCGCCCCCCTGCTGGTACTTGGCGGCAGCGGCTGGGACAGTGCCGCCAGGAAACGGCTAGGCGCCTTCGTCGAGGCCAATGGCCTGCCGGTGGCCACCTCGTTCCGTCGCCAGGACCTGTTCGACAACCGTGACCCGCACTACGCCGGACAACTGGGCTTCGGCGCGGCGCCGGCGCTATTGGAGCGGCTGCGCCAGGCCGACCTGCTGCTGGTGGTCGGGGCGCGCCTGGGCGAAACGCCGAGCGCTGGCTACAGCCTGGTGCGTAGTCCGGCCCCCGCGCAGACGCTGATCCACGTGCATCCGGACAGCGCGGAACTGAACCGCGTCTACCTGGCGCGATTGCCGATCCAGGCCACCCCGTGTGCCTTCGCCGAGGCCCTGGCCGACCTCGCGCCGTTGCCCTCGAGCACCTGGCAGGACTGGCGCGAAGCCGCCCATGCCGATTACCTGGCCTACTCGACCCCGGCCGCGAGCGACCCCGCCGTCCAGGGCGTCGACCTGGCGTCCGTGGTCGCGTACCTCAGCGAAAACCTGCCGGACGACGCGGTGATCGCCAACGGTGCCGGCAACTATGCCGTCTGGGTGCATCGCTTCTACCGCTATCGCCAGGCCCGCACGCAGTTGGCGCCGACCAACGGCGCCATGGGCTACGGCCTGCCCGCCGCGATCGCCGCCAGCCTGCGCGATCCGCAGCGCAGCGTGGTGTGCTTCGCCGGCGACGGCTGTTTCATGATGTATCCGCAGGAGCTGGCGACCGCCGCGCAGTTCGGCGCGACGCCGGTGGTGATCGTGGTCAACAACGGCATGCTCGGCACCATCCGCATGCATCAGGAGCGCGAATATCCCGGGCGGGTATCCGCCACCCGCCTGGACAACCCCGACTTCGTCGCCCTGGCGCGAGCCTTCGGCGCCCACGCCGAACGAGTGGAATGCAGCGCCGACTTCCCCGCCGCATTCCGCCGCGCCCGCGAAAGCGGACGCCCGGCGCTGCTGGAGCTGCTGACCGACCCACGCCAGATCACGCCGCAGGCGCGCCTCGCCTGAGGCATCCTCAGCCGGCGCGGAAGGCGATCCAGGCCTGGTAGCCCACGGCCTGGAAATAGCGGCTGGGCAGGACGAAGCCGGTGTCTTCCAGCAGTTCGCCGAGGCGCTGCTCGGACAACGGATCGAAATCCTCGCGCAAGCGTTGCAGCATGCCGTCGCTGTCCTCCGGGGAAAGCCCGGCCAAGCGGCAGGCCTCGGCCTGCACCGGACGTTCGAAGGCGTCCCGGGCTTCCATCAGGTTGGCCAGCAGCAACGGCGCCGCTGGCGCCAGACGCTCGGCGACCGCCTCGAGAAAGCGCCGCTTGGCCTGGTCGCCGCGCAGGAAATGCAGCACCAGCAGGACCAGCGCCGCATCGCAAGGCGGCGCAGGCGGTAGCCCGGCGACGTCGCCGCAGTGCAGCTCGATCCGCTCCAGCAGGCCGAGCCTGGCGCAGCGCTGGTGGGCCAGGGCGAGCATGTCGGCCGACAGGTCCGCCGCGACGAAACGCCAGCCTGGACGCAACCCGGCCAGCTCCGCCAGTTCGCCGCCGGCGCCGCAGCCGACGCTGAGCAGGCGCGCCCGTTCCGGCAGACGGGCCAGCAACTGCGCGCGACTGAGCAGGTGCAGCAACTCGTAGCCCGGCAACAGGCGGCCGATCCGCGTCTCGTAGCCGTCCGCCTGTTTCCCGACGAAGCGGCCCATCAGTCGAACACCTTGCCCAGGCGCCAATAGCCCATCAGGGTCAGATGACGCTTGTCGATACCGCGCTCCTGCACCAGGTAGCGCCGGATCGCCATCACCGCCGCCGACTCGCCGGCGACCCAGGCGTAGAAACTGCCGCTCTCGGGGCTCGCCAGTTCCCAGAGGATCTCCTCGTCGATATCGATGTCCTCCAGTTCCTGGGCCGCACCACCCGCCACCTCGCGTTCCGGCAGCCGCGCCTGGCGCGCCGCCTCGATCATCCGCTCGCCGTTGCGCGAATGGATACCGGCCTGGTGGCGCGGCAGCCAGTGCAGGCGCGCAGCGGGAATCGCCGGCAGGTCGAGGATGTCGGCTTCTCCCGGCACTTCGAGAAAGGCCTCGACCACCGGCGGCTCGGTTTCGCCGGCCAGCTCCTCGAGAATTCCCGCCACCGCGGGCAAGGCGGTTTCGTCGGCGATCAGCAGGATATGGCGGACGCCAGCCGGCGGTTTCCATTCGTAGCCGCCGGGGTCATCGCCGTATTGCCGGTTGGGCGCGGCCAGTTGCAGGCGGTCGCCGATCCGCGCGTGGGTCGCCCAGGCCGAGGCCGGGCCGTTCTCGCCGTGGAGGACGAACTCCACGTCGACCTCTTCCTGCTCGGCGCGCAGCGCACGGATGGTGTAGGTACGCATCGGCGGCCGGCGGGCCGGCTCGACGCTGCGATAGGCCTGGTACCACTCGCTGCCGCCGGGCAGGCTGGGCGGCTGGCCGCTGGCATCGGGGAAGAAGATCTTGATCCGCTGGTCGGCGGCAAGGGTCTTCATCTCGGCGACCTCCGGACCGCCGAAGACGAAGCGGGTCAGCGCCGGGCTGAGTTGCTCACGGCGCTTGAGTTCGACATTGAACAGACGATAGGCGGGTTGCGACATGACGATGGTCTCCTGGTGACCGGCGCCCAGTGGAGCCGGCGGATGCATGCGTCAGGCAACTCTAGCAAACAATGCGAATGATTAGCATTTGCTATTTGCGCAATCGTCGACTGCGTCGAAAGCACGACTGTCGCTCAGGCCTCGCAAGGCTCCAGCAGCTCGCAAGCGCTCTCCCCTACTCGCCTGACCGCCTGCTCGATGGCCGGGGTCGGCAACGCCGCGTAGTTCATCCGCAGGCAGTTCCGATACTTGCCGGAAGCGGAAAAGATGCAGCCCACCGCGACTTGTACGCCGCGGTTGCGCAAGGCCTTGTCCAGGCGCAGGGTGTCGAACGCCTCGTCCAGTTCGACCCAGAGCAGGAAACCGCCCTGGGGCCGGCTGGCGCGGGTGCCCTCCGGGAAATAGCGCGCCACCCAGTCGATCATCAGGTCGCGTCCGCGCTGGTACTGGGCGCGCATGCGCCGCAAGTGCGGCTCGTAGTGGCCGTTGCCGATGAATTCGGCGATCGCCAGTTGCGGTTGCAGGGCGCTGGCGCCGGTACTGATGTACTTCATGTGCAGCACGCGGTCGGCGTAGCGCCCGGGTACCATCCAGCCGATCCGCAGGCCCGGCGCCAGGACCTTGGAGAACGACCCGCAGAGCAGCACCCGGCCATCGTCGTCGTACGACTTGATGGTGCGCGGGCGCGGATAGGTGTAGGCCAGGTCGCCATAGACATCGTCCTCGATGATCGCCACGTCGTAGCGCTGGGCCAGGGCCAGCAGCGCCCGCTTGCGCGACTCGGGCATGATGTAGCCGAGCGGGTTGTTGCAGTTCGGGGTCACCTGGATGGCCTTGATCGGCCACTGTTCCAGCGCCAGTTCGAGGGCTTCCAGGCTGATGCCGTTGACCGGATCGGTGGGGATCTCCAGGGCCTTCATGCCGAGGCCTTTCAGCGATTGCATGGCGCCATGGAAGCTCGGCGACTCCACCGCGACGATGTCGCCCGGTTCGCACACCGCGCGGATGCTCACCGACAGGGCCTCGTGGCAGCCGGTGGTGATCACCACGTCGCTGGCGGTGGCCCGACAGCCGGAGTCCACCAACAGGCGGGCGACTTCCTCGCGCAGCAACGGCGAGCCGTGGATCCCGTCGTAGGCCAGCGCACGGGCGTCGGCGTGGCGGTTGAGCCGGGCCAGGCTGCGGGTCAGCGGTTTCAGCGAAGGGCTGGAGATGTCCGGCATGCCGCGGCCGAGCTGGACCACGTCCGGCCGCGGTACCGTGCTGACCAGGGCCAGCACCTGCTCCCATTGCGAGATTTCCACCGGCCGCTGGGCCAGGCGGGCGATCGCCGGCAGCGGCGGCATCTGTCGCGCGACCGGTACGAAATAGCCGGACTTCGGCCGCGGCTCGGCCAGCCCGCGATCTTCCAGCAGCCTGTATGCCTGTTGCACGGTGCTCAGGCTGACGCCGTGCTCGATGCTCATGGCCCGCACCGAGGGCAGCCGGTCGCCCGGACGGTAGAGGCCCTGTTCGATGCGCGAACCGAGGGTCTCGGCGAGTTGCAGATAAAGGGTCATGAGCGGGACTCCAGGGTGAGCGAAAGCGGGACCGGTACAGATGGTGGCGAAATCCACCATTCAGGCCGGGGAGCGCTTGATCTGTATGCAGTCAACCCACCTTTTCTGGACCTGTACGGAACAGCGCGCGATGGCCATTCTATCTCCGTCGTCCAGCCGATCAATATGGAGTACGCAGCATGACGCGACTCAGTGCGAAATCCGAGCGCCGCCAACGCCTCGATGGCCCCTTCCCACTCGCCGCGATGGACAACCTGGCGCAGGCCCTGCGTCGCGGCTATCGCCTGGCCCGGCAACGCCAGCTGACCCGGCGCGCGCTGCTGGACCTGGAAGCGGCGGAACTGAAGGATATCGGCCTGAGCGCCGAGCAGGCCCGCGAGGAAGCCTCGCTGGCGTTCTGGCAGGCGGGAAAATCCGGCGGGAGGAAGGCATGATCCGCTGTCGCAACTGTGGCGAACGCCCAGCCAGCGAAGGGCATATCTGTATGGTCTGCAAGCGCCGATCCGACATCGACCCATACAAGGCGCTGATCGCCATGGCCCTGCTGGTCTACTGCGGCGTCAGCCTGGCGGCCTACCTCAAGCCGCATATGCCGGCACCGCCGCCTACCGCCGGCAGCAGCGTCCAGCCCGCCGAGGAGCTGGCCCAGCGCGCCCGCCAGGCCACCCTGGAACAGCGCGGCATCTGAAGAACGCATGCTCGGGAGGGGAGGCAGTTTGAGCCCCTCCTTCTTTTATATGCCTGTGGCCGCCAGCGCGTGGCTCATTCCGCCGGATACTCCAGCGCCGCCGCGATTCGCCGATGCTGCTCGACCACCCACTCCCGCCGTACCGCCCCCCAGTCGCGGATGACATAGCCGCCCTGGTGGTTGCGCGCACCCTCCCGCTGCTCGAACTCGCAGACGATGTCCAGTTCCTCCAGCGCGGCGATGGTGTCCTGTGCGGTACGCCGGGGCATGCCGGTGGCGGCCATGATCTCCGGCACGCTGGCGGTGCCGCTGTCGATCAGGTAGGCGACGTAGAGGCGGCGGTAGAAGCTGGACTTGGTCTTGCTGATGGTCATGGGCAGGCGTTCTCCGGGAAGGCTCAGGGAGCGAGCAGGGGCAAGGTAGTGGTGGATTTGATTTCCGACAAGGCGACGATGGAGTTCACTTCCTGGATGCCCGGCACCGCCGACAGTTTCTCGAAGAAAAAGCGTTCGTAGGATTCGATATCGCGGGTGACGATACGCAGCATGAAGTCCACCGCGCCCATCAGTACGTGGCACTCCAGCACCTCGGGAAACTGGTGCATCGCCTCGGCGAAATCGGTGAGGTTCTTGCGCCCATGGGCGTTGAGCTTGATCTGGGCGAATACCTGGGTATTCAGGCCGATCTTCTTGCGGTCGAGCAGGGTCACCTGCTTGCGGATCACCCCCTCCTCCTTCAGGCGCTGGATGCGCCGCCAGCAGGGCGACTGGGAAAGTCCGATGCGCTCGGCGATCTCGGCGGTGGAAAGCGAGGATTCCTCCTGCAGCAACGCAAGAATACGCTGATCGTAGATATCCAATGGAATGGACATAAATATTCCCTACAAAGAAAAATATAGGAATCAAGTATGCACATATAGCGCAAAATCACGCAAAAACAGGAGAAAAAATCCGGCACGCCTCTGGGAGAATTTCTCTCGTCGAAACACTGCCTGGAGCGTCACATGTCAACCCTCGCCCCCCTTTTCCTGGCCAAACACCCTGACGGCGAAGAACGCCAGGTGATCCGCCCGAACGTCTGGGAAACCTCCTGCGCAGATACCGAGACCCTGTCGATCTTCCATATCGAGGGCATGGCCGATCCGGACCTGCTGTGCCGGGTGCTCAACCTGTTCGCCGTGCAATCCTTCACCCCGGAGCGGGTTCGCGCCGACCGCGAGGACCACAAGATCCGCCTGCTGCTGACCTTCCCCGGCCTCAGCCAGCACCGCGCCAGCGTGATCGCGGAGAAGCTGCGCTCGCTGGTCACCGTGCTCGCCGTCCGCCTGGAGTTCTCTCCCCATGCCGGCAAGGTCCGTCCCAGCGTCAGCGAGCCGCTGCTGGCCAGCGTCGTCTGAGCCCCTCGGGGCGGCGCGGCGGCCGCCCTGTCCATTCGGCGTCATCGGCTGGCCTTCTGGCGTTAGCCGGTCGCCCAGCCCATGGCTACAGTGCAGGTTCGCCGGGCAGCCAGAAGACTGCCATGTGTTCCCCCGATCCTGCAGAGCGTGCCCATGTCCCGACCGCGTTTCCTTCCGGATAACTTCACCCTGGCGCTGATCGCCACCGTCCTTCTCGCCACTTTCCTGCCCTGCAGCGGCCAGACCGCCGTGGTCTTCGAATGGGTGACCAACATCGGCATCGGCCTGCTGTTCTTCCTCCACGGCGCCAAGCTGTCGCGCCAGGCGATCATCGCCGGCATGACCCACTGGCGCCTGCACCTGCTGGTGTTCGCCTGCACCTTCGTGATGTTCCCGCTGCTCGGCCTGGCGCTGAAACCGGCACTGTCGCCGATGGTCACCCCGGAGCTGTACCTCGGCATCCTGTTCCTCTGCGCCCTGCCGGCCACGGTGCAATCCTCCATCGCCTTCACCTCGCTGGCGCGCGGCAACGTGCCGGCAGCGGTATGCAGCGCTTCCGTGTCGAGCCTGCTCGGCGTATTCCTTACCCCGCTGCTGGTCAAGCTGCTGCTCGGCGCCGAAGGCGAGACCGGCAACGCGCTGGACGCCATCGGCAAGATCACCCTGCAACTGCTGGTACCCTTCATCGCCGGCCAGGTCCTGCGGCGCTGGATCGGCGCCTGGGTGGAGCGCAACAAGCCGGTGCTGCGCTATGTCGACCAGGGCTCGATCCTGCTGGTGGTCTACACCGCCTTCAGCGCCGCGGTGATCCAGGGCCTGTGGCACGAAGTACCCTGGCTGGCGCTGCTCGGCCTGACCGTCGCCTGCTGCGTGATCCTCGCCCTGGCCCTGGTGCTGACAACGGTGCTGGCGCGACGCCTGGGCTTCAGCAAGGAAGACGAGATCACCATCGTCTTCTGCGGTTCGAAGAAGAGCCTGGCCACCGGCGTGCCCATGGCCAAGGTGCTGTTCGCCACCAGTGCGGTGGGACCGATGGTGTTGCCGCTGATGCTGTTCCACCAGATCCAGCTGATGGTCTGCGCGGTACTCGCGCAACGCTACGCCAGGCGCCGCGACGACGCAGCGGCGGCGCTGGCCGAGGCCCCCTCGCGCTGAGCGCGAAAATGAAAGAAGCCGGCCCAGGGGCCGGCTTCTTCGTTCAGACGCGGCTCAGCGCGTCGGCGTGCGCAGGGTGACGAACTCTTCCGCCGCGGTCGGGTGGATGCCGATGGTCTCGTCGAACGCCTGCTTGGTCGCCCCGGCCTTCATCGCCACCGCAATACCCTGGAGGATCTCGCCGGCCTCGGCGCCGACCATGTGGCAACCCAGCACCCTGTCGTCGTGGGCATCCACGACCAGCTTCATCAGGGTCTTTTCCTGGTCGTCGGTAAGGGTCAGCTTCATCGGCCGGAAGCGGCTCTCGAAGATCTTCACCTTGTGCCCGGCGCTCAGCGCCTCCTCCTCGGTCAGGCCGACGGTGCCGATGTTGGGCAGGCTGAACACCGCGGTGGGAATCAACTTGTAGTCCACCGGGCGATACTCCTCCGGCTTGAACAATCGCCGTGCCACCGCCATGCCCTCGGCCAGCGCCACGGGGGTCAACTGGACGCGACCGATCACGTCACCGAGGGCGAGGATCGACGGCTCGCTGGTCTGGTAGTGCTCGTCGACCGCGATGAAGCCCTTGTCGGTCAGCTTCACAGCTGTGTTTTCCAGGCCCAGGTCGTCCAGCATCGGCCGCCGCCCGGTGGCGTAGAACACGCAGTCCGCCTCCAGCACCCGGCCGTCCTTGAGGGTCGCGGCCAGGCTGCCATCGGCCTGTTTGTCGATACGGGCGATGTCGCTGTTGAACTGCAGGTCCAGGCCCTTCTTGCCCAATTCGTCGCGCAGATGCTCGCGGACGCTGCGGTCGAAGCCGCGCAGGAACAGGTCGCGACGGTAGAGCAAGGTGGTCTCGGCGCCGAGCCCGTTGAAGATCGAGGCGAACTCGACGGCGATGTAGCCGCCGCCGACCACCAGCACGCGGCGCGGCAGGCGCTCGAGGAAGAACGCTTCGTTGGAGGTGATCGCGTGTTCCTTGCCGGGAATGTCCGGCACCTGCGGCCAGCCACCGGTGGCGACGAGAATGTGCTTGGCGCTGAAGCGCTGGCCGTCCACCTCGACGCTGTGCGCATCGAGCAGACGGGCGTGACCTTCGAGCAAGGTCACCCCGCTGTTCACCAGCAGGTTGCGGTAGATCCCGTTGAGCCGCTGGATCTCGCGGTTCTTGTTGCCGATCAGGGTCGCCCAGTCGAACTGCGCCTCGCCGGCGCTCCAGCCATAGGCCCGGGCCTGCTCGAAGTCCTCGCTGAAATGCGCGCCATAGACCAGCAGCTTCTTCGGCACGCAGCCGACGTTGACGCAGGTGCCACCCAGGTAGCGACTCTCCGCCACCGCGACACGGGCACCGAAGCCGGCGGCGAAGCGGGCGGCGCGTACGCCCCCTGAGCCGGCGCCGATGACGAACAGATCGAAATCGAAAGACATGTTCCTACTCCTGGATCAGATGCGTTCCAGCATAACCCATTCACCAGCGTCGGCTCCCGCCGGATCGACGCAGAAACCTGTCGAAACGGCTCAGCGCAGGGCCTGGCAGGCGATGGGCTATGCTTGTCCGTGGAGGTAAGCGCGATGTCCCCCACCCTCACCCACCTGGCGCTGCACGTCCCCGACCTCGACGCCTGCATCGCCTTCTACGAAACCTTCTGCGGCATGCGGGTGATCCACCGGCGCCCCGGCAAAGGCTCGCAGATCGTCTGGATGGCCGAACCCGGCCAGGAACAACGCTTCATCTTCGTCATCATGCCCGGCGGCCAGCCGCGCAACCTGGCCAGCGACGATTACAGTCATTTCGGCTTCGCCCTCTCCAGCCGCGCCGCGGTAGACGATCTGGCGCGCCGCGCCGAGGCCGCCGGCTGCCTGGTCTGGGCGCCGCGCGACGAGCCCTATCCGGTCGGCTACTACTGCGGCCTGCGCGATCCCGCGGGCAACTATGTGGAGTTCAGCTACGGCCAGCCGCTGGGCCCGGGTTCCGAGGCGCTGCCGATTCCCTGACCGGGCGCGGAGGCGCCGCGTGGCCCAGGCCAGGCTGGCGGGGTTATTCGCCCGACGCCAACAACGCCACGCCCGCCGACAGCTCAGGTAGGGCGGATACCCCCCATGGCCGTTCGCCTCATACGAAAAACGCCGCGCCCCCATCGGGGACGCGGCGTTCTTCATCGGGAACGGCGAGGCTCAGTGAGCCTTGCCGGTCTTGTAGAGGTTTTCGTAGCAGAAGTTGGTCGCCTCGATGTAACCCTCGGCGCTGCCGCAGTCGAAACGCTTGCCCTTGAACTTGTAGGCCAGCACGCAGCCGTCCTGGGCCTGCTTCATCAGGGCATCGGTGATCTGGATCTCGCCGCCCTTGCCCGGTTCAGTCTGCTCGATCAGGTCGAAGATGTCCGGGGTCAGGATGTAGCGGCCGATGATCGCCAGGTTCGACGGCGCCTCTTCCGGCTTCGGCTTCTCGACCATGGTGTTCACCCGGAAGATATCGTCGCGGATCATCTCGCCGGCGATCACGCCGTACTTGTTGGTCTCTTCCGGCGGCACTTCCTGGATCGCCACGATGGAGCAGCGGAACTGGTTGTACAGCTTGACCATCTGCTTCAGCACGCTGTCGCCTTCGAGGTTCAGGCACAGGTCGTCGGCCAGGACCACGGCGAACGGCTCGTCGCCGATCAGCGGACGACCGGTGAGGATGGCGTGGCCGAGGCCCTTCATCTCCACCTGGCGGGTGTAGGCGAAGGTGCACTCGTCGATCAGCCGACGGATGCCGACCAGGTACTTTTCCTTGTCGGTGTTGCGGATCTGGTGTTCCAGCTCGTAGCTGATGTCGAAGTGGTCTTCCAGCGAACGCTTGCCGCGGCCGGTGACGATGCCGATCTCGGAAAGGCCGGCTTCCAGCGCCTCCTCCACCGCGTACTGGATCAGCGGCTTGTTCACCACCGGCAGCATTTCCTTGGGCATGGCCTTGGTGGCGGGGAGGAAACGGGTGCCGTAACCGGCGGCCGGGAAAAGACATTTCTTGATCATGAGAATCCTTCGACATGGACGAAGTATGCGGATGGCGCGCAGTCTAATCAGGCTGCGCTCGCCTTACAATGCCCGGCCCTTGGACGTCCTATGCCCTGGTAGATGAAGCCCAGTTCCGCCATCCGCGCCGGTGCGTAGAGATTCCGACCGTCGACCAACAGGGGAGTTCGCATGGATCCACGGATTTTCTGGAAGTCCGGCTGGCGGAACTGTTTCCACTCGGTCACCAGCACCAGGGCATCGGCGCCCTCGACGGCCGCGTAGGGCGAGTCGTGGAGCGTCAACTGGGCGCACGCCAGCGCGTCCGGATAGCGTGCCGCGACCCCGGCGTTGGCCACCGGGTCATGGGCCCTGACCCGCACCCCGTGGCGCAGCAGCGCCTCCAGCAGGACCAGGCTCGGCGCCTCGCGCAGGTCGTCGGTACCCGGCTTGAAGGCCAGCCCCCAGAGCGCCACCGTGCGCCCTTGCCAGCGTCCCTGGAACAGTTCGCCGAGGGTCTCGAAGAGCAGTTCCTTCTGCCGCGCGTTGCGCGCTTCCACCGCACGCAGTATCTGGCTGTCGAAGCCCTGTTGCTCGGCGCTGCGGATCAGCGCGCGGACGTCCTTGGGAAAGCACGAGCCGCCGTAGCCGCAGCCGGCGTAGATGAAATGGGTACCGATGCGCTTGTCGCTACCCATGCCGCGGCGCACGTCCTCGATGTCGACGCCGGTGAGGGCGCACAGCCCGGCCATCTCGTTCATGAAGGAAATCTTGGTGGCGAGGAAGGCATTGGCCGCGTACTTGCTGAACTCGGCCTCGCGGCGCCCCATCAGCAGGACCCGTTCGTGATTGCGCAGGAACGGCGCGTAGAGCTGGCGCAGGGTTTCCCCGGCCTGCGTCTCGGCGCTGCCGATGATGACCCGGTCCGGGCGCCTGAAGTCGTCCACCGCCGAGCCTTCCTTGAGGAACTCCGGATTGCTCGCCACCGCCACCCGGAAGCGCTTGCGCCGGCGCGCCAGGCCCAGGCGGATGATCTCTTCGACCCGTTCGGCGGTGCCCACCGGCACGGTCGACTTGTTGACCACGATGCAGGCCTGGCGCAGTTGCGCGCCAAGTTGCTCGGCGACCGCCAGCACGTGGCTGAGGTCGGCCGAGCCGTCCTCGCCGCACGGCGTGCCGACGGCGATGAACACCACTTCGGCGTCGGCCAGGCCTTCCGCCAGGCTGGCGGTGAAGGTCAGGCGGGCGGCGTCCAGCTGGTCGCGCAGGATGCTTTCCAGGCCCGGTTCGTAGATCGGCATCTCGCCGCGTCTCAGCCGCGCGACCCGCTCGCGGTCACGCTCCACGCAACGCACCTGGTTGCCCATCTCGGCGAAACAGGCCGCCGTCACCAGTCCCACATAGCCCGCACCAATCACGCATAGCCGCATGGCGTCGTCCTCCGCTGGCCTCGCCCTCTCTCTGCGGACGATTGCAGCCAAGCGCGGTGGCAGGCGCGTGACGCTGGCGTGAAGCTACCGTGACAGAACCCGCGCGGATGCCCGGGGTCCACCCAAGGTAGGCGGAGAAAACGGGAGGTTCCCATGTCCATCGAAATCGATTCGGAACAAGGCATCTGCAGCGTGGAGATCGAAGGCAGCCGGCATCGCGCGCCGGTCGACAGCCTGCGCATCGGTACCGACGCCGAGGCGCGCCTGTCGGTGCTCTACATCGACGGCAAGCGCCTGCACATCAGCGAGGAAGACGCCCAGCGGCTGGTGGTCGCCGGCGCCGAGGACCAGCGCAGGCACCTGATGGCGGACGATTGACGCCCTCAGGCGTCCGCCAGCAACAGGTAGGGAGAACTGCGCAGGCTGTCGAGGCCGGCGCGGAACATGCGTTCGGCGCGGTTCCAGGGATCGTCGCGCAGGCGCTCGGTCCAGGCCAGGGTGCCGCAGATGCCGTCCCAGAGCGATTGCAGATAGATGCTGGCCAGCTCGACGTCCAGCCGCGCCGGCAGTTCGCCGCGCTCCACCGCCCGGCGGATCTGCCGGAGGCCGAAGCGTTGCCCCTGCTTCTCGAGCAGCTCGCGGCGGCGCAATAGCGGCTCGTTCTCGTCGCTGCGTTCGCACTTGAGGTAGAGGATCTCCAGCACCCGCTGCACCGAACCGGGCTCGCAGCACTGGCGGAGAAAGCCCATGCCGGCGCGCAGGAGGATATCCAGCGCCGGCACCCTGGCGTTTTCGTCGGGTACCTCGATCTGGCCGAAGGCGCGGTCGCACATCGCCAGGCAGACCTCGATCTTGTTCTTGTTCTTGTAGTGGCCGTAGACCGCACCGCGAGAAACCCCGGCGGCGTCCGCCAGGTCGGCCATGGCAGTGGTGCCCACGCCCTTTTCCAGGAAAACCCGCTCGGCGGCATCGAGTATGCCGTCGCGGGTTTTCTGGGATTCCTCTTTGGTTTTCCTGGCCACTGAACGTCCTCACAAGGGAAAGGCGCCGCAGATCATAAGGATATGTTACAGAAACGCCAATTAATTAATCACTCATGATTGATTATATGCTACTGTCGCGCCGCTCGTGAGTTGCGGTGCCCTTTCCCGGGCAAGCTCGCGAGTTCACGAATCGAGGGACACCCATGCACATCCAATGGACCGGCTCGCTGCGCGGGCTGCTGGCGGCCCTGGTCGCCCTATTCCTGCTGGGCTGCGAAGAAGCAGCGGACGCCGGGAAGACTGCGGAGGCCCCCGCCGAGGTCGGCGTGATCGTCGCCAGGCCGGCGCCTATCGGCATCACCAGCGAGCTGCCCGGACGCCTGGAAGCGTACCGCCAGGCTGAAGTGCGGGCGCGCGTCGCCGGCATCGTCACCCGTCGCCTGTACGAGGAAGGCCAGGACGTCCGCGCCGGCACCGTGCTGTTCCAGATCGACCCTGCGCCCTTGAAGGCGGCCCTGGACATCAGCCGCGGCGCCCTGGCCCGGGCCGAGGCCAGCCACGCGGCGGCGGCCGACAAGCTCAAGCGCTACGCCGACCTGATCAAGGACCGCGCCATCAGCGAACGCGAGTACACCGAAGCGCAGACCGACGCGCGCCAGGCCCTGGCGCAGATCGCCTCGGCCAAGGCCGAACTGGAGCAGGCCCGCCTGCGCCTGGGCTACGCCACGGTCACCGCGCCGATCGACGGCCGCGCGCGGCGCGCGCTGGTCACCGAAGGCGCGCTGGTCGGCGAGGACTCGCCGACACCGCTGACCCGCGTCGAGCAGATCGATCCGATCTACGTGAACTTCTCCCAGCCGGCCGGCGAAGTCGCCGCCATGCAGCGGGCGATCCGCGAAGGCCAGGTGAAGGGTGTCGCCGACAAGGACATCGCCGTGCGCCTGGTCCTGGCCGACGGCAGCGAGTACCCGCTGGCCGGCGAGCTGCTGTTCTCCGACCTGGCGGTCGACCCCGGCACCGACACCATCGCCATGCGTGCCCTGTTCCGCAATCCGCATCGCGAATTGCTGCCCGGCGGCTACGTGCAGGTGCGCTTGCAACGCGCGGTGAACCCGCAGGCGATCACCGTCCCGCGCGACGCGCTGATCCGTACCGCCCAGTCCGCCGTGGTCAAGGTGGTCAACCCACAGGGCGTGGTGGAAGACGTGGAGGTCCGCGCCGACACCCTGCAGGGCCGCGACTGGATCATCAGCCGCGGGCTCAAGGGCGGCGAGCGGGTGATCGTCGAGAACGCCGCCCAGCATGCCGCCGGCTCCAGCGTCCAGGCGGTGGTTCGCCAGCCGGCCAGCGCCGACGCCCCCTCACCGCTGGCCGCCTCGCCGGCGGGCCAGTGACGGAGAACGCTACGAATGGCTCGTTTCTTCATTGACCGGCCGGTCTTCGCCTGGGTGATCTCCCTGCTGATCGTGCTCGCCGGGGTCCTGGCGATCCGCTTCCTGCCGGTCGCCCAGTACCCGGACATCGCGCCGCCGGTGGTCAACGTCAGCGCCAGCTATCCCGGCGCCTCGGCCAAGGTGGTCGAGGAAGCGGTGACCGCGATCATCGAGCGCGAGATGAACGGCGCGCCCGGCCTGCTCTACACCAAGGCCACCAGCAGCACCGGCCAGGCCTCGCTGACCCTGACCTTCCGCCAGGGCGTGAACGCCGACCTCGCCGCGGTGGAAGTGCAGAACCGCCTGAAGATCGTCGAGTCGCGCCTGCCCGAGTCGGTGCGGCGCGACGGCATCTACGTGGAGAAGGCGGCGGACAGCATCCAGCTGATCGTTACCCTTACCTCCTCCAGCGGCCGCTACGACGCCATGGAGCTGGGCGAGATCGCCTCGTCCAACGTGTTGCAGGCGCTGCGCCGGGTGGAGGGCGTGGGCAAGGTCGAGACCTGGGGCGCCGAGTACGCCATGCGCATCTGGCCCGACCCGGCCAAGCTGACCTCGATGAACCTCAGCGCCAGCGACCTGGTCAACGCCGTGCGCCGGCACAACGCCCGCCTCACCGTGGGCGACATCGGCAACCTCGGGGTCCCCGACTCGGCGCCGATCAGCGCCACGGTGAAGGTCGACGACACCCTGGTGACGCCCGAGCAGTTCGGCGAAATTCCGCTGCGCATCCGCGCCGACGGCGGCGCGATCCGCCTGCGCGACGTGGCCCGCGTCGAGTTCGGCCAGAGCGAGTACGGCTTCGTCTCGCGGGTCAACCAGATGACCGCCACCAGCCTGGCGGTGAAGATGGCGCCCGGCTCCAACGCGGTGGCCACCGCCAAGCGCATCCGCGCCACCCTCGACGAGCTGTCGCGCTACTTCCCGGAGGGCGTGAGCTACAACATCCCCTATGACACCTCGGCGTTCGTCGAGATCTCGATCAGGAAGGTGGTCAGCACCCTGCTCGAGGCGATGCTGCTGGTGTTCGCCGTGATGTACCTGTTCATGCAGAACTTCCGCGCCACCCTGATCCCGACACTGGTGGTGCCGGTGGCCCTGCTGGGCACCTTCACGGTGATGCTCGGCCTGGGCTTCTCGATCAACGTGCTGACCATGTTCGGCATGGTCCTGGCGATCGGCATCCTGGTGGACGACGCGATCATCGTGGTGGAGAACGTCGAGCGGCTGATGGCCGAGGAAGGCCTGTCGCCGCACGACGCCACGGTCAAGGCGATGCGCCAGATCAGCGGGGCCATCGTCGGCATCACCGTAGTGCTGGTCTCGGTGTTCGTGCCGATGGCGTTCTTCAGCGGCGCGGTGGGCAACATCTACCGCCAGTTCGCGGTGACCCTGGCGGTCTCCATCGGCTTCTCGGCGTTCCTCGCGCTGTCGCTGACCCCGGCCCTGTGCGCCACCCTGCTGCGCCCGATCGACGCCGACCACCATGAGAAGCGCGGCTTCTTCGGCTGGTTCAACCGCGCCTTCCTGCGCCTGACCGGACGCTACCGCAACGCGGTGGCCGGCATCCTCGCCCGGCCGATCCGCTGGATGCTGGTCTACGCCCTGGTCATCGGCGTGGTCGCCCTGCTCTTCGTGCGCCTGCCGCAGGCGTTCCTGCCGGAAGAGGACCAGGGCGACTTCATGATCATGGTGATGCAGCCCGAAGGCACGCCGATGGCGGAGACCATGGCCAACGTCGGCGACGTCGAGCGCTACCTGGCGGAGCACGAACCGGTGGCCTACGCCTATGCGGTCGGCGGCTTCAGCCTGTACGGCGACGGCACCAGCTCGGCGATGATCTTCGCCACCCTGAAGGACTGGTCGGAACGCCGGGAGGCCAGCCAGCACGTCGGCGCCATCGTCGAGCGCATCAACCAGCGCTTTGCCGGCCTGCCCAACCGTACGGTGTATGCGATGAACTCGCCGCCGCTGCCGGACCTGGGTTCCACCAGCGGCTTCGACTTCCGCCTGCAGGACCGTGGCGGGGTTGGCTACGAGGCCCTGGTCAAGGCCCGCGACCAGTTGCTGGCGCGCGCCGCCGAGGACCCGCGTCTGGCCAACGTGATGTTCGCCGGCCAGGGCGAGGCGCCGCAGATCCGCCTGGACATCGACCGGCGCAAGGCGGAGACCCTCGGCGTGAGCATGGACGAGATCAACACCACCCTGGCGGTGATGTTCGGCTCGGACTACATCGGCGACTTCATGCACGGCAGCCAGGTGCGCAAGGTGGTGGTCCAGGCCGACGGCGCCAAGCGCCTGGGCATCGACGACATCGGCCGGCTTCACGTGCGCAACGAGCAGGGCGAGATGGTGCCGCTGGCGACGTTCGCCAAGGCCGCCTGGACCCTCGGCCCGCCGCAACTGACCCGCTACAACGGCTATCCCTCGTTCAACCTCGAGGGCCAGGCCGCGCCGGGCTACAGCAGCGGCGAAGCCATGCAGGCGATGGAGCAATTGATGCAGGGCCTGCCCGAGGGCATCGCCCACGAGTGGTCCGGCCAGTCCTTCGAAGAACGCCTGTCCGGCGCCCAGGCGCCGGCGCTGTTCGCCCTCTCGGTGTTGATCGTGTTCCTCGCCCTGGCGGCCCTCTACGAAAGCTGGTCGATCCCGCTGGCGGTGATCCTGGTGGTGCCGCTGGGCGTACTCGGCGCACTGCTCGGGGTGAGCCTGCGCGGTCTGCCCAACGACATCTACTTCAAGGTCGGCCTGATCACCATCATCGGCCTCTCGGCGAAGAACGCCATCCTCATCATCGAGGTGGCCAAGGACCATTACCAGGAAGGCATGAGCCTGCTGCAGGCGACCCTGGAGGCCGCGCGCCTGCGCCTGCGACCGATCGTCATGACCTCGCTGGCGTTCGGTTTCGGCGTGGTCCCGCTGGCGCTCTCCAGCGGCGCCGGTTCCGGCGCCCAGGTCGCCATCGGCACCGGGGTGCTCGGCGGGATCGTCACCGCCACGGTACTCGCGGTGTTCCTGGTACCGCTGTTCTTCCTGGTGGTCGGGCGCCTGTTCCGGTTGCGCAAGGCGCCGCGCACCGGCAACTCGCCCCAGATCCCCACGGAGCAAGCCTGATGCCCCTAGCGAAACTCTCGCTCCCCACCCTGGCACTGTGCGTCGGGCTGCTCGGCGCCTGCCCGCCGACGCCTCGCCAGCCGCGCGCGGCCCCCATCGTTCCGGCCAGCGGCCCCGACCTTCGGGGCAAGCTGGACGACTGGCAACAGCAGTTCACCGACCCGCTGCTGCGACAGATGATCGGCTACGCGCCGGCGCTATCCGGCGCGCAAGCCTGAATTCCGCCGTCCTTTTCCCACCCTAGTCGGCCGCTGGCAGCGCTCGGCTGAAGCGGTAGAACAGGTTCGGCTCGCTGACCACGTACAGTCTGCCCCGGTCGTCCATCGCCAACCCTTCGGCCTGCGGCACGTCGTCCGTCAGGCCATGGTTGCCGCCACGCAGGGTCAGGCTGCCGAGCGGATCCCCGGCGCGATCCAGTTCGATGACCACCCGCGACTCGTCGGAAAGCACCAGCAGGTGATCGCTGGCCTTGTCGTAGTAGAGGCTCGACAGATCGGTGAGGAACAACCCGCGATCGCGCTGCGGGTCGCCGCCGACGCTCAGGTCGAGCGCCTCGCCGCGGTCGTTGAAGAAGCCGTTTACCTCGATGATGCCCACCGGCGCCTTTTCCCGGGCCACGAACAGGCGCTCGCGCAGCGGGTCGTAGGCCAACCCCTCGAAGCCCTTGTTGCGCTTGTTTGCACTGCCCAGGGAGAACTTCCGGGCGTTGCGCGGATCGTCGATGTCGATCACCCGGGTGTCGGCGTCGACATGGATCTCCACCAGGCGTTGGCGACGCTCCTCGGCGACCACGTAGACGCCGGGCCGGATGTACTCGATAGCCTCCGGATCCTGGAAACCGCGCAGGGGGATGCGTCGCAGCAATTCGCCGTCCAGCGACAGCTCGAGGAAATGCGGGTCCTGGTTGGTCACGCTGACCAGGCTGCGCCGGCTGGGGTCGAAGGACAGCGCCGACACGTTGGACTCCGCGCCCAGCACGCGGGCTTCGATATCGACCCGATAGTCGGCCAGGCGCAGGGCGTTCTCGCGCGCAACATCGCCGCCGTAGCGCTGCTCCAGCTTGAACCAGATTCGCTCGAACGCGCGCTGCTGCTGGCCCGCCACCAGCAGCGCAAGCAACGCGGCGAGCAGGCAAGCCAGCAGCGTCCTGTAGGTCATCAGCCGACTCATCGTTACGACTCCTCCGAGAAACACAGTGTTCGGCGAAGCAGAACAGAGCCATCCGCGCCCTTTCATGAGGCGCCGATTAAATCTTTCTGACAAGCATCTTTCACGGCTGTCATTTTTCCCCCGTTCCAGGCGTTGACAGGATTTCGGCGCAGCTTTACGTTAACGTAAAGGTAAACAAGCAGGTGCCAGCGTATGTCCATCACCTACACCATCTCCGATCTCGCCCGCGAACTGGACATCACCACCCGCGCCATCCGCTTCTACGAGGAGCAAGGCCTGCTCTCCCCCGAGCGACGCGGCCAGGAACGCATCTATTCGCCGCGCGACAAGGTCAGCCTGAAGCTGATCCTGCGCGGCAAGCGCATCGGTTTTTCCCTCGCCGAATGCCGCGAACTGATCGAGCTCTACGACCCGGACCCGAGCAGCGGCAACCAGAAGCAGTTGAACACCATGCTGGAGAAGATCGCCGAGCGCCGCGCCCAGCTGGAACAACAGTTGCTGGACATCGAACAGATGCAGCTGGAACTGGATACTGCCGAGGAGCGCTGTCGAGCGGCGCTTATCAAAAGCTATAACAAACATACAGTTGAAACATAAACCTCATTCAAAGCTTTAAACCGGACAAGCACAATTACAGGTGAAAGCATGACCTATCCCAGCCTCAACTTCGCCCTCGGCGAAACCATCGACATGCTCCGCGACCAGGTGCGCGGCTTCGTCGCCGCCGAACTGCAGCCGCGCGCCGCGCAGATCGACCAGGACAATCAGTTCCCCATGGACATGTGGCGCAAGTTCGGCGAGATGGGCCTGCTCGGCATCACCGTCGACGAGGAGTACGGCGGTTCGGCGCTGGGCTACCTGGCCCACGCCGTGGTCATGGAAGAGATCAGCCGGGCCTCGGCTTCGGTGGCGCTCTCCTATGGCGCGCATTCCAACCTCTGCGTCAACCAGATCAAGCGCAACGGCAACGCCGAACAGAAGGCCCGCTACCTGCCGGCCCTGGTATCCGGCGAACACATCGGTGCGCTGGCGATGAGCGAACCCAACGCCGGCTCCGACGTGGTCTCGATGAAGCTGCGCGCGGACCGGGTCGGCGACCGCTTCGTTCTCAACGGCAGCAAGATGTGGATCACCAACGGTCCCGATGCCCATACCTATGTGATCTACGCCAAGACCGACCCGGACAAGGGCGCGCACGGGATCACCGCGTTCATCGTCGAGCGCGACTGGAAAGGCTTCAGTCGCGGGCCGAAGCTGGACAAGCTGGGCATGCGCGGCTCGAACACCTGCGAACTGATCTTCCAGGACGTCGAGGTACCCGAGGAGAACGTCCTCGGTGCGGTCAACGGCGGGGTCAAGGTACTGATGAGCGGCCTCGACTACGAGCGCGTGGTGCTTTCCGGCGGCCCGGTGGGAATCATGCAGGCGTGCATGGACGTGGTGGTGCCGTACATCCATGACCGCCGCCAGTTCGGCCAGAGCATCGGCGAATTCCAGCTGGTCCAGGGCAAGGTGGCCGACATGTACACCGCCCTCAACGCCAGCCGCGCCTACCTGTACGCCGTGGCCGCCGCCTGCGACCGCGGCGAGACGACCCGCAAGGACGCCGCCGGGGTGATCCTCTACAGCGCCGAGCGCGCCACCCAGATGGCCCTGGACGCGATCCAGATCCTCGGCGGCAACGGCTACATCAACGAGTTTCCCACCGGCCGCCTGTTGCGCGACGCCAAGCTCTACGAGATCGGCGCCGGCACCAGCGAGATCCGCCGCATGCTGATCGGCCGCGAGCTGTTCAACGAAACCCGCTGAAGCCTCGCTCTTCCCGGCCCTTTTCCGCCAGGGAGAGGGCATTCCATTGCATCGACAGGCGCATCGCCAGGTCGGGAGCGGGCGCCAACCGCTTCCGCCCACCTCGACACGGAGCCACCGCCATGGCCATCCTGCACACCCAGATCAATCCACGCTCCGCCGAGTTCGCGGCCAACGCCGCGACCATGCTGGAACAGGTCAACGCCCTGCGCACCCTCCTCGGCCGCATCCACGAAGGCGGCGGTAGCGCCGCCCAGGCCCGGCACAGCGCGCGCGGCAAGCTGCTGGTGCGCGAACGCATCAACCGCCTGCTCGACCCCGGCTCGCCGTTCCTCGAGCTTTCCGCCCTCGCCGCCCACGAAGTCTACGGCGAAGAGGTCGCCGCCGCCGGCATCGTCGCCGGGATCGGCCGGGTCGAAGGGGTGGAATGCATGATCGTCGGCAACGATGCCACGGTGAAGGGCGGCACCTACTATCCGCTGACCGTGAAGAAGCACCTGCGGGCCCAGGCCATCGCCCTGGAGAACCGCCTGCCATGCATCTACCTGGTGGACTCTGGCGGCGCCAACCTGCCGCGCCAGGACGAGGTGTTCCCCGACCGCGAGCACTTCGGCCGGATCTTCTTCAACCAGGCCAACATGAGTGCCCGCGGCATCCCGCAGATCGCCGTGGTCATGGGCTCCTGCCCCGCCGGCGGGGCCTACGTGCCGGCGATGTCCGACGAAACCGTGATGGTGCGCGAACAGGCCACCATCTTCCTCGCCGGGCCGCCGCTGGTGAAGGCCGCTACCGGCGAGGTGGTCAGCGCCGAGGAACTTGGCGGCGCCGACGTGCACTGCAAGGTCTCAGGGGTCGCCGACCACTATGCCGAGGACGATGACCATGCCCTGGCCATCGCCCGCCGCTGCGTCGCCAACCTCAACTGGCGCAAGCAGGGCCAGCTGCAATGCCGTGCACCGCGCGCGCCGCTGTACCCCGCCGAGGAGCTGTACGGGGTGATTCCCGCCGACAGCAAGCAGCCCTACGACGTGCGCGAAGTGATCGCACGGCTGGTGGACGGCTCCGAGTTCGACGAATTCAAGGCGCTGTTCGGCACCACCCTGGTCTGCGGCTTCGCCCACCTGCACGGCTATCCGATCGCCATCCTGGCCAACAACGGGATCCTCTTCGCCGAGGCCGCGCAGAAAGGCGCGCACTTCATCGAGTTGGCCTGCCAGCGTGGCATCCCGCTGCTGTTCCTGCAGAACATCACCGGTTTCATGGTCGGCCAGAAGTACGAGGCTGGCGGCATCGCCAAGCACGGCGCCAAGCTGGTGACCGCGGTGGCCTGCGCGCGGGTGCCGAAGTTCACCGTGCTGATCGGCGGCAGCTTCGGCGCCGGCAACTACGGCATGTGCGGACGCGCCTACGACCCGCGCTTCCTGTGGATGTGGCCGAACGCGAGGATCGGCGTGATGGGCGGCGAACAGGCCGCCGGGGTGCTCGCCCAGGTCAAGCGCGAGCAGGCCGAGCGCGCCGGCCAGCAGCTCGGCGTCGAAGAGGAGGCGAAGATCAAGGCGCCGATCCTCGAGCAGTACGAGCACCAGGGCCATCCCTACTACTCCAGCGCGCGACTGTGGGACGACGGCGTGATCGATCCGGCGCAGACCCGCGAGGTGCTCGCCCTGGCGCTTTCCGCCGCCCTCAACGCCCCCATCGAGCCGACCGCCTTCGGCGTGTTCCGCATGTGACGAGCAGACCAGCATGAGCGAATTCCAGACCATCCAGCTTGAGATCGACCCGCGCGGCGTAGCCACCCTGTGGCTGGACCGGGCGGAAAAGAACAACGCCTTCAATGCCGTCGTGATCGACGAACTGTTGCAGGCCATCGATCGCGTCGGCAGCGACCCGCAGGTCCGCCTGCTGGTGCTGCGCGGCCGTGGCCGGCACTTCTGCGGCGGTGCCGACCTGGCCTGGATGCAGCAGTCGGTGGACCTCGACTACCAGGGCAACCTGGCCGACGCCCAGCGCATCGCCGAACTCATGACCCATCTCTACAACCTGCCCAAGCCGACCCTGGCGGTGGTCCAGGGCGCGGTGTTCGGCGGCGGGGTCGGCCTGGTCAGTTGCTGCGATATGGCCATCGGCAGCGACGACGCGACCTTCTGCCTGTCCGAGGTACGCATCGGCCTGATCCCGGCGACCATCGCCCCGTTCGTGGTCAAGGCCATCGGCCAGCGCGCCGCGCGGCGCTATTCGCTGACCGCCGAGCGCTTCGACGGACGCCGCGCCAGCGAACTGGGCCTGCTCAGCGAAAGCTGTCCCGCCGCCGAACTGGAAAGCCAGGCCGAGGCCTGGATCGCCAACCTGCTGCAAAACAGCCCGCGCGCCCTGGTCGCCTGCAAGGCGCTCTACCATGAGGTCGAGGCCGCCGAGCTGAGCCCGGCGCTGCGCCGCTACACCGAGGCGGCCATCGCCCGCATCCGCATCAGCCCGGAAGGCCAGGAAGGCCTGCGCGCCTTCCTGGAGAAACGCACGCCCGCCTGGAGAAACGACGCATGAACCCGGACTACCGCAGCATCCAGCGCCTCCTGGTCGCCAACCGCGGCGAGATCGCCTGCCGGGTGATGCGCAGCGCGCGCGCCCTCGGCATCGGCAGCGTCGCCGTGCACAGCGACATCGACCGCCACGCCCGCCACGTCGCCGAAGCCGACATCGCCGTCGACCTGGGCGGCGCCAAGCCCGCCGACAGCTACCTGCGCGGCGACAGGATCATCGCAGCTGCCCTCGCCAGCGGCGCCCAGGCGATCCACCCCGGCTACGGCTTCCTCTCGGAGAACGCCGACTTCGCCCGCGCCTGCGAGGAAGCCGGCCTGCTCTTCCTCGGACCGCCGGCGGCGGCCATCGACGCCATGGGCAGCAAGTCGGCCGCCAAGGCGCTGATGGAAGAAGCCGGCGTGCCGCTGGTGCCCGGCTATCACGGCGAAGCCCAGGACCTCGAGACTTTCCGCCGGGAAGCCGGGCGCATCGGCTACCCGGTGCTGCTCAAGGCCGCCGCTGGCGGCGGCGGCAAGGGCATGAAGGTGGTGGAGCACGAGGCCGAGCTGGCCGAGGCCCTTTCCTCCGTCCAGCGCGAGGCCAAGGCCGCCTTCGGCGACGCGCGGATGCTGGTGGAGAAATACCTGCTGAAGCCGCGCCACGTGGAGATCCAGGTATTCGCCGACAGCCATGGCCACTGCCTGTACCTCAACGAACGCGACTGTTCGATCCAGCGCCGCCACCAGAAGGTCGTCGAGGAAGCCCCCGCCCCCGGTCTCGGTGCGGAACTGCGCCGGGCCATGGGCGAGGCCGCGGTACGCGCGGCGCAGGCGATCGGCTACGTCGGCGCCGGTACCGTCGAATTCCTCCTCGACGAACGCGGCCAGTTCTTCTTCATGGAAATGAACACCCGCCTGCAGGTGGAACACCCGGTCACCGAGGCCATCACCGGCCTCGACCTGGTCGCCTGGCAGATCCGCGTCGCTCGCGGCGAGGCGCTGCCGCTGACACAGGAACAGGTGCCGCTGAACGGCCACGCCATCGAAGTGCGGCTCTACGCGGAAGACCCCGAGGGCGGCTTCCTCCCCGCCAGCGGCCGCCTGGCGCTGTACCGCGAAGCGCCCGCCGGCCCCGGCCGGC
>NZ_KV800307.1:29651-44269 GCF_001810205.1 Pseudomonas sp. HMSC076A11
CCGCCGGCCCCGGCCGGCGGGTCGACAGCGGGGTACGCGAAGGCGACGAGGTCTCGCCGTTCTACGACCCGATGCTGGCCAAGCTGATCGCCTGGGGCGAAACCCGCGAGGAAGCCCGCCAGCGCCTGCTGGCGATGCTGGCGGAAACCTCGGTCGGCGGCCTGCGCACCAACCTGGCGTTCCTCCGCCGCATCCTCGGCCATCCGGCGTTCGCCGCCGCCGAACTGGACACCGGTTTCATCGCGCGCCACCAAGACGACCTGCTGCCGGCGCCGCAAGCGCTGCCGGAGCATTTCTGGCAAGCCGCCGCCGAAGCCTGGCTGCAGAGCGAACCGGGCCACCGTCGCGACGACGACCCGCATTCGCCGTGGAGCCGCAACGACGGCTGGCGCAGCGCCCTGGCGCGGGAGGCCGACCTGATGCTGCGCTGCCGCGACGAACGCCGCTGCGTCCGCCTGCGCCACGCCAGCCCCAGCCAGTATCGCCTGGACGGCGACGACCTGGTCAGCCGGGTGGACGGTGTCACCCGTCGCTCGGCGGCGTTGCGCCGCGGACGCCAGTTGTTCCTCGAATGGGAGGGCGAACTGCTGGCCATCGAAGCCGTCGACCCGATCGCCGAGGCCGAGGCCGCCCATGCCCACCAGGGTGGTTTGAGCGCGCCGATGAACGGCAGTATCGTGCGGGTCCTGGTCGAGCCCGGCCAGACGGTCGAAGCCGGCACCGCCCTGGTGGTGCTGGAGGCGATGAAGATGGAACACAGCATCCGCGCGCCCCACGCCGGGGTAGTGAAGGCGCTGTATTGCAGCGAGGGCGAACTGGTAGAGGAAGGCACGCCGCTGGTGGAGCTGGACGAGAACCAGGCCTGACAGCCAAGACGAGGAACAGCATGAACCTGCCGAAGAAGGTCCGCCTGGTGGAAGTCGGTCCGCGCGACGGACTGCAGAACGAGAAACAGCCGATCGAGGTGGCCGACAAGATCCGCCTGGTCGATGACCTGAGCGCCGCCGGCCTGGACTACATCGAAGTGGGCAGCTTCGTCTCGCCCAAGTGGGTGCCGCAGATGGCCGGCTCGGCCGAGGTGTTCGCCGGCATCCGCCAGCGTCCCGGCGTGACCTACGCGGCGCTGGCGCCGAACCTGAAAGGCTTCGAGGCGGCGCTGGAGTCGGGGGTGAAGGAAGTGGCGGTGTTCGCCGCCGCGTCGGAAGCCTTCTCCCAGCGCAACATCAACTGCTCGATCAAGGACAGCCTGGAGCGCTTCGTACCGGTGCTGGAGGCGGCGCGCCAGCACCAGGTGCGGGTGCGCGGCTACATTTCCTGCGTGCTCGGCTGTCCCTACGACGGCGATGTCGATCCGCGCCAGGTCGCCTGGGTCGCCCGCGAACTCCAGCAGATGGGCTGCTACGAAGTGTCCCTGGGCGACACCATCGGCGTCGGCACCGCCGGCGCCACCCGCCGGCTGATCGAGGCGGTGGCCAGCGAGGTTCCCCGCGAGCGCCTCGCCGGGCACTTCCACGACACCTACGGGCAGGCCCTGGCGAACATCTACGCCAGCCTGCTGGAAGGCGTCGCGGTATTCGACAGCTCGGTGGCCGGCCTCGGCGGTTGTCCCTACGCCAAGGGCGCCACCGGCAACGTCGCCAGCGAAGACGTCCTTTACCTGCTGAACGGCCTGGAGATCCATACCGGGGTCGACATGCACGCCCTGGTCGACGCCGGCCAGCGCATCTGCGCGGTGCTCGGCAAGAGCAACGGATCGCGAGCGGCGAAGGCGTTGCTGGCCAAGGCCTGAGAAGCGGCGGATAACCGCGGGCGGTTATCCGCCCTACCTGACATCACCCTCAGGCTCGGAGACTGCATCATCCACCCTGGGTGCCGTCATACCCCATCCGCCAACTGATAGCCCGAGTCGTCGCAAGCAGCCGTTCCGCCGCCGGCCCCTGCTCCTCGGCCTGGAAGATGCTCGCCGGGCCGACCACCGTGAGCACCGCCGCCACCCGCCCGCGGGCGTCGAACACCGGTGCCGAGAGCGCCTCCACCCCAGGCATCAGCAGCCCATGGATCGCATGCAGGCCGCGCGCGCGGATGCCCTCCAGGAGCACCGCGTAGGCCGCCGGGTCGGCCAGCGGATGGTCGGCGCGCCCGGCCAACTCTTCCTCGCGCAGCTCGGCCACCTCGCGTTCCGGCAGGAACGCGGCGAACACCAGGCCGGTGGACGAACCGAGCAGCGGCAGCACCGAGCCGACCTGGGTGACCACCGTCACCGCGCGCACCGCCTGTTCCACCTGTACCACGGTGGCGCCACGGTTGCCCCAGACGGCGAGGAAGCAGGTCTCGTTGAGCACGTCGCGCAGCTCGGCCAGCGGCGCGGCGGCGCTCTTCAGCACGTCCATGCTGTCCAGCGCCGCCAGGCCCACGCGCAGGGCCTCGCGCCCCAGCGAGTAATGATTGGTGGAGGCGTCCTGGACCGCGAAGCCGCTGGCGATCAATGCCTGCAGATAGCGATGGACCTTGCTCGCCGGCATCCCCACATGCTCCGCCAGGCGCGACAGCGAGGTCGCCGGGGAGAGTTCGGCGAGGGCCTTGAGGATATCGGTACCGACTTCGGCGGAGCGGACCTTCTGCTTGCCGGAGGTTTCGGCGGGACTGCTGTTCTTTTCCATGGACGCGGGTTCCTGCGGGCGGGGCCGACGTTATAGCTTGACGCTGCCTTCCACTCAAATTACGTTATGCGTAATTGAATTACGATAAAAATAACGCAGCCAGCGTGCCAGGTCCCCGGCGGATCGGCGGCAAGCTGCCCCCACTCCCCGGAGGCCTCAGATGAACCTCGACTCCACTGCCCTCGCCTATCAATCGGGCTTCGGCAACGAATTCAGCAGCGAAGCGCTCCCCGGCGCCCTGCCGGTCGGCCAGAACTCCCCGCAGAAAGCGCCCTACGGCCTGTACGCCGAACTGCTCTCCGGCACCGCCTTCACCATGGCTCGCAGCGAGGCCCGGCGCACCTGGCTGTACCGCATCACGCCGTCGGCCAAGCATCCGCCGTTCCGCCGCCTGGAACGACAGATCGCCGGTGCCGAACTGGATGCGCCGACTCCCAACCGCCTGCGCTGGGACCCGCTGGCACTGCCCGAGCAGCCCACCGACTTCCTCGACGGCCTGCTGCGCATGGCCGCCAACGCGCCCGGCGACAAGCCCGCCGGCGTGAGCATCTACCAGTACCTGGCCAACCGCTCGATGGAGCGTTGCTTCTACGACGCCGACGGCGAACTGCTGCTGGTCCCGCAATTGGGCCGTCTGCGCCTGTGCACCGAACTCGGCGCGCTACAAGTCGAACCGCTGGAGATCGCGGTGATCCCGCGCGGGATGAAGTTCCGCGTCGAGCTGCTCGACGGCGAGGCACGCGGCTATATCGCCGAGAACCACGGCGCGCCGCTGCGCCTGCCCGACCTCGGCCCGATCGGCAGCAATGGCCTGGCCAATCCGCGCGACTTCCTGACCCCGGTGGCGCGCTACGAGGACAGCCGCCAGCCGCTGCAACTGGTGCAGAAATACCTCGGCGAGCTGTGGGCCTGCGAGCTTGACCACTCGCCGCTGGACGTGGTCGCCTGGCACGGCAACAACGTGCCCTACAAGTACGACCTGCGCCGCTTCAACACCATCGGCACGGTCAGCTTCGACCACCCGGACCCGTCGATCTTCACCGTGCTGACCTCCCCCACCAGCGTCCCCGGCCTGGCCAACATCGACTTCGTGATCTTCCCGCCGCGCTGGATGGTGGCCGAGAACACCTTCCGTCCGCCATGGTTCCACCGCAACCTGATGAACGAATTCATGGGCCTGATCCAGGGCGCCTATGACGCCAAGGCCGGCGGCTTCGTGCCCGGCGGCGCCTCGCTGCACAGTTGCATGAGCGCCCACGGCCCGGACGCGGAAAGCTGCGACAAGGCCATCGCCGCCGACCTCAAGCCGCACAGGATCGACCAGACCATGGCCTTCATGTTCGAGACCAGCCAGGTCCTCCGGCCGAGCCGTGCCGCCCTCGAGACGCCGGCCCTGCAGAATGACTACGATGCCTGCTGGGCGTCGCTCGTATCCACCTTCAACCCGCAACGGAGATAACCCCATGAACCAGCCAACCCCCACTCGTAGCTGGGTCGCCTCCGCCAATGGGCATGCCGACTTTCCCCTGCAAAACCTGCCGCTGGGCATCTTCAGCCGTGCCGGCCAGAGCCCGCGTTGCGGTGTGGCCATCGGCGACTCGATCCTCGACCTGGACGCGGCGCTGGCCGCCGGGCTGTTCGAGGGTGCCGCCGGCGAAGCCGCCGAAGCCACCCGCGGCGGCGCGCTGAACGCCTTCTTCGCCCTCGGCAAGCCGGCCCGCGTGGCGCTGCGCCAGCGCCTGCTGGAGCTGCTCGGCGAAGGCGCCGCGGAGCGCCCGGAACTGCTCCATCCGGCCGCCGAGTGCCAAATGCACCTACCGGCCAGGATCGGCGACTACACCGACTTCTACGTCGGCATCCGCCATGCCGAGAACGTCGGCAAGCTGTTCCGCCCGGACAACCCACTGCTGCCCAACTACAAGCACGTGCCCATCGGCTACCACGGCCGCGCCTCGACCGTGCGCGTCTCCGGCAGCGAAGTGCGCCGGCCCAACGGCCAGACCCTGCCGGCCGGCGCCAGCGAGCCGGTGTTCGGCCCCTGCGCGCGCCTGGACTACGAACTGGAGCTGGGCATCTGGATCGGCCAGGGCAACGCCCTCGGCGAAGCCATCCCGGTTTCCCGCGCCGCCGAGCACATCGCCGGCTTCTGCCTGCTCAACGACTGGTCGGCGCGCGACATCCAGGCCTGGGAATACCAACCGCTCGGCCCGTTCCTGTCGAAGAGCTTCATCACCAGCGTCTCGCCCTGGGTGGTCACCGCCGAAGCCCTGGAGCCGTTCCGCCGTGCCCAGCCAGCGCGCCCCGAAGGCGACCCGCGGCCGCTGCCGTATCTCTACGACGACAACGACCAGGCCCACGGCGCCTTCGACATCGAGCTGGAGGTCCTGCTGCTCACCGAGGGCCTGCGCGAGAAAGGCCTGCCGCCGCAGCGCCTGACCCTGAGCAACAGCCTGAGCATGTACTGGACGGTGGCGCAGATGGTCGCCCACCACAGCGTCAATGGCTGCCAGTTGCAGCCCGGCGACCTGTTCGGCTCCGGCACCCTGTCCGGCGCCGAGCCCGGCCAGTTCGGCTCGCTGCTGGAGATCACCGCTGGCGGCAAGCAGCCGGTGCAACTGGCCTCCGGCGAGACCCGGCGCTTCCTCGAGGACGGCGACGAGGTCATCCTCCGCGCTCGCTGCAAGCGCGAGGGACATGTCTCGATCGGTTTCGGCGAATGTCGCGGCAAGGTGCTCGCGGCCCTTCCGGGGGCGCGCGGATGAAGCTCTATACCTACTACCGTTCCACCTCCTCCTACCGGGTGCGCATCGCCCTGGCGCTGAAGGGGCTGGACTACCAGTCGCTGCCGGTCAACCTGGTCCGCGACGGCGGCGAACACCGCCAACCCGCCTACCTGGCGCTCAACCCGCAGGGCCGCGTACCGGCCCTGCAGGTCGACGAGGGCGAGCTGCTGATCCAGTCGCCGGCGATCATCGAGTACCTCGAGGAGCGCTACCCGCAACCCGCCCTGCTCTCCAGCGATCCGCTGCGCCGCGCCCGCGAGCGCGGAGTCGCGGCGCTGGTCGGCTGCGACATCCACCCGTTGCACAACGCCAGCGTGCTCAACCTGCTGCGTCAGTGGGGCCACGACGAAGAGCAGGTCCGGCAGTGGATCGGCCACTGGGTCGGCCAGGGTCTCGCCGCCGTCGAGCAACTGATCGGCGACCAGGGCTGGTGCTTCGGCGACCGGCCGGGCCTGGCCGACGTCTACCTGGTCCCGCAGCTCTACGCCGCCGAGCGCTTCGGCGTGGCGCTGGACGCCTGGCCACGGATCCGCCGGGTCGCCGACTTGGCCGCCGCCCATCCGGCGTTCCGCCAGGCCCATCCGGCCAACCAGCCGGACACCCCGGCCGCCTGAGGGACCGCAGAGTCCCGCTCCTGAAGATAAAGGGGGGCGTCCGCCGGACGCCCCATCACCAATAAGAACCTCAGGTACCTTGCGATGCACAACCAGATCGCCAGCTTTCGCGCGGCGCTCGACGCGCGCCCCGTGTCCCGCTACCAGTGGCTGTTGCTGCTGCTCCTCGCCCTGTTGCTGGTCACCGATGGCTACGATGCCCAGGTGCTCGGCTACGTGGTGCCGACCCTGGCCCAGGAATGGGGCCTGGACAAGGCCGCGTTCGGCCCGGTGTTCAGCGCCAACCTGTTCGGCCTGACCGTCGGTTCGCTGCTGGTGACGCCGCTGGCGGACCGCTTCGGCATCCGCCGGGTGTTGCTCTGCTGCGTGCTGATCTACGCCAGCCTGACCGTCCTGATGGTCTTCGCCGGTTCCCTGGAAAGCCTGATGCTGGCGCGCTTCGTCTGCGGCATCGGAATGGGCGGGGCGATGCCCAGCGCCATGGCGCTGATGGCCGAGTATTCGCCACCGCGCCTGCGTACCCTGATGGTCACCCTGGCGGCCTGCGGTTTCTCCTTCGGCGGCGCCGCCGGCGGTTTCGTCGCCGCCGCCTTCATGGACGGCTTCGGCTGGCAGGCGGTGTTCCTCGCCGGCGGCGTCACCCCGTTGCTGCTGTTCCCCTTCCTCCTCCTGTTCCTCCCGGAGTCGCTGCCGCGCCTGCTCCGCGACGCACCGCCCTATGCCCGCCTGCGCCAGCTCAGCGAGCGTATGGCGCCGGGCTGGCAGCCGCCGCCGGCACAGGCCGACGCCGAGCCGGCGGCGAGCCTGACCGTGCTGGAGCTGTTCCGCCACGGTTACGCGCGGCCGACCCTGCTGCTCTGGGCGACCTTCTTCGTCAGCCTGATCCTGCTCTACTTCATGGTCAGCTGGCTGCCCTCGCTGCTCCAGGAAAGCGGCCTGACACGCAATGCGGCGAACCTGGCGACCTCGATGTTCCTCTTCGCCGGCACCCTCGGCGCGATGCTCCTGGCTTGGCTCGCCGACCGCCTGCGCAGCAAGGTCCGCCTGCTGGCGGCGATTCTCGCCGGCGCCGCGCTGTTCACCCTGCTCCTCGGCCTCAACCACGACCAGCCGCGCTGGCTGCTGGCGTTCGTCTTCGCCGCCGGCTTCTGCATCATCGGCGGGCAGTTGACCCTGAACGCCTTCGCCAGCAACTTCTACCCGGCCCAGGTACGCGCCACCGGCACCGGCTGGGCGCTGGGCGTGGGCCGCTTCGGTTCGATCCTCGGCCCACTGTTCGGCAGCCTGCTGCTGGGCATGCACATATCCGTGGAGAACATCTTCATGCTTGCGGCGATTCCCGCCGGGCTCGCCGCGCTACTGATCCTCCAGGTCCGCTCGCCCGCCGCCCAGGCGCAGCGGGAAAGCGCCGCCGCGCTGGCCGTCGAGGAATCCTGAGCCTTCACCGCGAGCGGCTTCCCGGCTACAGTGGCGGGCCGTTTCGCCGTCCGCCGCAGGAGCCGCCGATGAACGACGCCGACAGCCTCCAGGATTACCAACGCGTACGCCAGCAGGCGATCCGTTCGCTGTTCGAGATCGTCGAAGGCTCCAGCGAAGGCACGGTGATCGTCGACCGCGAGGCCCGCATCGTCTGGATCAACCAGCGCTACGCCCAGCGTTTCGGCCTCGCCGACCCGGCGCAGGCCATCGGCCGGCCCTGCGAAAGCGTGATCCCCGGTAGCCTGCTGCGCGAGGTGGTACGCAGCGGCAAGCCGATCCTGCTGGACATGATGGACAGCGCGAAGGACCCGCTGGTGGTGATGCGCCTGCCGATCCACGACGACGCCGGCGAGGTGATCGGCGCCATCGGCTTCGCCCTGCTCGACGAACTGCGTTCGCTGTCGCCGCTGGTGACCCGCTACCTGAGCATGCAGCGCGAACTGGCCTCGACCCGCTCGCAATTGCAGGCGCGCCAGGCCAAGTACAGCTTCAGCCACTTCGTCGGCACCAGTCCGGCCAGCCTGGAAGTCAAGCGCCGCGCCCGTCGTGGCGCGGCCAGCGAAGCGCCGGTGCTGTTGCTCGGCGAGACCGGCACCGGCAAGGAACTGCTCGCCCACGCCATCCACAGCGCTTCGCCGCGGGCGCACAAGGCCTTCGTCAGCGTGAACGCCGCGGCGATCCCGGAAAGCCTGCTGGAGGCCGAATTCTTCGGTACCGCCCCGGGGGCCTTCACCGGTGCCGAGCGCAAGGGCCGGCCAGGCAAGTTGCAGGTGGCCCAGGGCGGCACGTTGTTCCTCGACGAGATCGGCGACATGCCGCTGGCCTTGCAAGGCAAGCTGTTGCGCGTGCTACAGGAGAAAGAGTTCGAAGCGGTGGGTTCCAACGAAGTGATCCGCAGCGACATCCGCCTGGTCGCCGCCACTTCCATCGACCTGCAGCAGGCGATGCGCGAAGGCCGTTTCCGCGCTGACCTCTACTACCGGCTGAACGTCCTGCCGATCGAGATCCCACCGTTGCGCCAGCGCCTGGACGACCTCCCGGCGCTCTGCGAGTCGATCCTCGACAGCCTCGACCACGGCCGTCTCCACGAACTCGGCGGCGACGCCCTGGCGCTGCTCGCCCGGCATGCCTGGCCGGGCAACGTCCGCGAACTGCGCAACGTGCTGGAACGCGCGCTGCTGCTGGCCGACCAACCGTTGCTGGACGCCGCCGCCCTCGGCGCGGCGCTGGGCCCCCTGCAACCGCTGCCGGAGCTGCCTCGAGCGGCGGACGACAGGCCGGTCGGGGATTTCCAACAGGCCCGCGAAGCCTTCGAGCGCGACCTGATCGGACGGGCCCTGGCGCAGAGTGCCGGCAATGTGGTGGAAGCGGCGAAACGCCTGGGCCTGGGTCGCTCGACCCTGTACAAGAAGATCGTGGCGCTGGGCATGCGTCTCGATAACGGGACCCATCTCTAAATAGAGACGAACTGAGACCTGCATAGCCACGGAACTTTCGCTCGATTACGTCTCCATTTTGAGACAACGCTATTCCCCACGCTCCCCTTCGTCTCGCCGCAGCCCGCGAAAACCGCGACTCTGGGGCCTGGCACGGTTATCGCAACGTGCCTTTCCGACGGCCCTGCCCCGTTCCAGGCCGTCACGCCGGTGCCCGCACCGTTCGACAACAAGAAACAGGCCCGGAGCGCCTTCCCCATGCGAAGCGCGCCCCGCAGCGCCGTGGAGATATGCCCGATGAGCGTGATCATCGCCCTTGCCGCCCTGGGCCTGCTGATGCTGGCCGCCTACCGCGGCTACAGCGTCATCCTGTTCGCCCCCCTCGCCGCTCTCGGCGCCGTCCTGCTCACCGATCCCAGCGCGGTCGCGCCGACCTTCACCGGGGTGTTCATGGAGAAGATGGTCGGTTTCATCAAGCTTTACTTCCCGGTTTTCCTGCTTGGCGCGGTGTTCGGCAAGCTGATCGAGCTGGCCGGCTTCTCCCGCTCCATCGTCGCGGCGGCGATCCGCCTGCTCGGCACCCGCCAGGCGATGCTGGTGATCGTACTGGTCTGCGCGCTGCTCACCTACGGCGGCGTCTCGCTGTTCGTGGTGGTGTTCGCGGTCTACCCGTTCGCCGCGGAGATGTTCCGCCAGAGCGACATCCCCAAGCGGTTGATTCCGGCGACCATCGCCCTCGGCGCGTTTTCCTTCACCATGGACGCGCTGCCCGGCACCCCGCAGATCCAGAACATCATCCCCTCGACCTTCTTCGGCACCCACGCCTGGGCCGCGCCCTGGCTCGGCACCCTCGGCGCGCTGTTCGTCTTCGCCGTGGGCATGCTCTACCTGCGACGCCAGGCGAACAAGGCGCGGCGCAACGGCGAAGGCTACGGCAGCGACCTGCGCAACGAGCCGGAGACCGCCGATGACCTGCGCCTGCCGAATCCCTGGCTGGCGCTCTCGCCGCTGGTGCTGGTCGGGGTCGCCAACCTGCTGTTCACCCACTGGATCCCGCAATGGTACGGCCAGGTCCATACCCTGCAACTGGCCGGCATGGCCACGCCGTTGCAAACCGAGGTCGGCAAGCTCACCGCGATCTGGGCAGTGCAGGCGGCCCTGCTGCTGGGCATCCTGCTGGTGCTGGCGAGCGGCTTCGCGGCGATCCGCAGCCGCCTCGCCGAAGGCACCCGCAGCGCGGTGGCCGGCTCGCTGCTGGCGGCGATGAACACCGCCTCGGAATACGGCTTCGGTGCGGTGATCGCCTCGCTGCCGGGCTTCCTGGTGCTGGCCGACGCGCTCAAGAGCATTCCCAATCCGCTGGTCAACGAAGCGATCACCGTCACCCTGCTGGCTGGCATCACCGGTTCCGCGTCGGGCGGCATGAGCATCGCCCTGGCGGCGATGTCCGATACCTTCATCGCCGCCGCCAACGCCGCGCAGATCCCCCTGGAAGTCCTCCACCGGGTCGCCGCCATGGCCAGCGGCGGGATGGATACCCTGCCGCACAACGGCGCGGTGATCACCCTTCTGGCGGTCACCGGCCTGACCCATCGGGAGGCGTACAAGGACATTTTCGGTATTACCCTGATCAAGACCCTGGCGGTGTTCTTCGTCATCGGGCTGTTCTACGCCACCGGCCTGGTCTGATCCGCCCTTTTTTCATCCAGCGGGAGAAACAGCATGACCCTGAAAGGCAAGACCGCCCTGGTCACCGGTTCCACCAGCGGCATCGGCCTGGGCATCGCCCTGAGCCTGGCCGAGGCCGGCGCCGACCTGCTCCTCAACGGCTTCGGCGAGGTCGACGCGGCGCTGGCGCAGGTCCGCGCCCGCGGCGTGCGCGCAGAGCACCACCCGGCCGACCTCTCCAGCCCGGAGCAGATCGGCGAACTGATGGCCTTCGCCGAGCGGACCTTCGGCGGCGCCGACATCCTCGTCAACAACGCCGGCATCCAGTACGTGGCGCCGGTGCAGGAATTCCCCACGGAACGCTGGGACGCGATCATCGCGATCAACCTGTCCTCGGTGTTCCATACCACCCGCCTGGCCCTGCCGGGCATGCTCGCGCGCGGCTGGGGGCGGATCGTCAACATCGCCTCGACCCACGGCCTGGTCGCCTCGGCCGGGAAGAGCGCCTACGTCGCCGCCAAGCATGGCGTGCTCGGCCTGACCAAGAGTGTGGCGCTGGAAACGGCGCGCACGCCGGTGACCTGCAACGCCATCTGCCCCGGCTGGGTGCTGACCCCGCTGGTGCAGAAGCAGATCGACGCGCGCATCGCCGAGGGCGTCTCGCCCGAACAGGCGGAACACGACCTGCTGGCGGAAAAGCAACCCTCGCTGGCCTTCGTCACCCCCGAGCAACTCGGCGGACTGACGCTGTTCCTTTGCAGCGAAGCCGCCGACCAGGTGCGCGGCGCGGCCTGGAACATGGATGGCGGCTGGGTGGCGCAGTAGCCGGGGCGGCCAGCCTCTCCCCAGACCCTCTCCCTGAAGGGAGAGGGAACCATCCGGAGTTCGCCCGCCCCATTGCGTAGGGCGGATAACGCCACAGGCGTTATCCGCCGTTACCTCGTTTCCCGGCGCGGCTACCCTCTCCCCAACCTTCTCCCTTCAGGGAGAGGAAGTTATCGGGGCCAGGTCGGTCCGCCGACGCGCTACGGCATCACCGGCGGGATGTACGCCAGGGTGCTGCCCAGGGCCCAGAGCAGCACCAGCACCAGCGGGATGTGCACCAGCAACTGGACGAACGAGAAGCCGATCAGGTCGCGCGCCTTCAGCCCCAGCACGCCGAGCAACGGCAGCATGTAGAACGGGTTGATCAGGTTCGGCAGCGCCTCGGCGGCGTTGTAGATCTGCACCGCCCAGCCGAGGTGGTATTGCAGCTCGTTGGCCACCTGCATCACGTACGGCGCCTCGATGATCCACTTGCCGCCGCCGGAGGGAATGAAGAAGCCCAGCACCGCCGAGTACACGCCCATCAGCAGCGCGTAGGTGTCGTGGGAGGCGATCTGTACGAAGAAGGTCGAGATATGGTGGGCCAGGGTCTCGCCGTCGCTGCCGTTGACCGTGGTCATGATCGCCGCGATCGAGCCGTACAGCGGGAACTGGATCAGCACCCCGGTGGTGGTCGGCACCGCGCGCGCCACCGCGTCGAGGAAGCTGCGCGGGCGCCAGTGCAGCAACGCGCCGAGCATCAGGAATAGCAGGTTATAGGTGTTCAACCCGGAGATCGCCAGGATCGCCGGCTTGGTCGAGAACTCGTGTACCAGCCAGCCGCCGGCCAGCAGTACCAGCAGGATGATCAGCAACGGGCTGTGCTCCAGCCACTCGCCGGGCCGGGTCGGCGCCAGCCTGGCCGGAGCGGTGAAGCTCACGTCGACCCCGCAATCCTTGGCGTCGCGGGCGCTGGCGGCGCTCGGCGCGGTCATGTAGGCGATCACCAGCGAGACCAGGATCAGCGCCAGCAGCATGACCCCGGACTGCCAGAGGAAGATGGTCTCGGTGAACGGGATCACCCCGGTGATCGCCAGGATCGACGGTGGCAGGCTGGCCGGGTTGGCCTGCAACTGCGCGGCCGACGACGACAGGCCCAGCGCCCACACCGCGCCCAGCCCGAGGTAGGCCGCGGCGCCGGCGGCGCGGTAGTCCATGCGCAGGTCGCTGCGGCGCGCCAGGGCGCGTACCAGCAGGCCGCCGAAGACCAGGCTGAGGCCCCAGTTGAGCAGCGAGGCAAGCATCGACACCAGCGCCACCCAGCAGACCGCCGAGCGGCCATTCTTCGGCACCCGCGCGAGCAGGTCGATGAGACGCGAGGCGGGGCCTGAACTGGCCACCACATAGCCGCCGATGACCACGAAGGCCATCTGCATGGTGAACGGGATCAGGCTCCAGAAACCGTCGCCGAAGGCTTTCGCCGTGGCGGTCGGTCCGGCGCCCATGGCCAGCGCGGCCAGGCTGACGATGAGGATGGCCAGGGCGGCGAACACCCAGGAGTCGGGAAACCAGCGCTCGGCCCAGTTCGAGCACTGCATGGCGAAGCGCGCGGAGCGGCTTTCTTGGATGGGAAGGATAGCGGTCATCGCGGATTCTCTCGGTTTTATTGTTATTCGGCGACTACGGGGCCGCCTGTGTGTGCTACGGCTCCCTGGGCACCCGGCCGTCCCGAGGGGCGGAACGGTACGGGGCCGGTCGGACGGTCAAGGCCGTCCGCCGCTCGTTCCCTGGACACGAGCGCGCCATGCCCCCGCGAAAGGACATGGCGCGATCACGCCGCGAGCGGCAGGTCGATGGATCAGTCGCGGGCCAGGGTCAGGGCGACGCCCTGCCCGCCGCCGATGCACAGGGTGGCAAGGCCCTTCTTCGCGTCGCGACGGATCATCTCGTGCAGCAGGGTCACCAGCACCCGGCAGCCGGACGCGCCGATCGGGTGGCCAAGGGCGATGGCGCCGCCGTTGACGTTGACCCTGGCGGCATCCCAGCCCAGTTCCCGACCCACCGCCAGGGACTGCGCGGCGAAGGCCTCGTTGGCCTCGATCAGGTCCAGTTGCTCCAGGCTCCAGCCGGCCTTGTCGAGCGCGCGACGGGTGGCGGAGACCGGGCCGATGCCCATGATCGCCGGGTCGACCCCGGCGCTGGCGTAGCTGGCGATCCGCGCCAGCACCGGCAGGCCCAGGGCCTTGGCCTTGGCCGCGCTCATCAGCAATACCGCGGCGGCGCCGTCGTTGAGGCTGGAGGCGTTGCCGGCGGTGACGCTGCCGTCCTTCCTGAAGGCCGGCTTGAGCTTGGCCAGGGCCTCGACGGTGGTGCCGGCGCGCGGCTGCTCGTCGGTATCGAAGCTCAGCGGCTCGCCCTTGCGCTGCGGGACCTGGATCGGCGTGATCTCGTCGCGGAAGCGCCCGCCCTCGATGGCGGCGATGGCCTTCTGCTGCGAAGCGGCGGCGAAGGCGTCCTGCTCCTCGCGGGTCAGGCCGTACTTCTCCGCCAGGTTCTCGGCGGTGATGCCCATGTGGTAGTCGTTGAAGGCGTCCCACAGGCCGTCCTCGATCATGCTGTCGACCAGCTTCGCATGGCCCATGCGCAGACCGGTGCGGGCGCCGGGCATGACGTAGGGCGCCAGGCTCATGTTCTCCTGGCCGCCGGCGACGATCACCTCGGCGTCGCCGCAGCGGATCGCCTGGGCGCCCAGGTGCAGGGCCTTGAGGCCGGAGCCGCAGACCTTGTTCAGGGTCATGGCCGGCACGCCGACCGGCAGGCCGGCCTTGATCGCCGCCTGGCGCGCCGGGTTCTGCCCGGACCCGGCGGTGAGCACCTGGCCGAGGATCACTTCGTCGACCTGGCCGGCATCGAGACCGGTCTGTTCGAGCAGGCGGCGGATCACCGCGGCGCCCAGCTCGGGGGCGGGAATGCCGGCCAGCGAGCCCTGGAAGCTGCCGACGGCGGTACGGGTAGCGGCGACGATGACGACGTCTTGCATGGATGGTTCTCCTGGATTCGCCCGTGGCCGGGCCTAATCGCTGCGGGTGGACGTAGGCGGTGCGACAGCCTCCTATCCTACGCCCTCTGGAAAGGACGGTCCGCGCGGCCGGCGCCTTGCGTGGAGGCGCCGGC
>NZ_KV800307.1:44369-59890 GCF_001810205.1 Pseudomonas sp. HMSC076A11
GCGGCCGGCGCCTTGCGTGGAGGCGCCGGCCGCGCGGGCCGCGATTCAGAAACTCATTTCCGGCACGTGCTCGGGGACGATCAGCTTGCCGGCGGTCTTCGCCACGATCTCCTCGACGCTGACCCCGGGGGCGCGCTCGCGGAGGATGAAGGCGCCGTCCTCGATCTCCAGGTAGGCCAGGTCGGTGAGCACCTTGCGAATGCAGCCGCAACCGGTCAGCGGCAGGGTGCAGTACGGCAGCAGCTTGGACTCGCCGTCCTTGGAGGCGTGGGTCATGGTGACGATGATGTTCTCGGCGCCGGCCACCAGGTCCATGGCGCCGCCCATGCCCTTGACCAGCTTGCCGGGGATCATCCAGGAGGCGATGTTGCCGCGCACGTCCACCTCGAAGGCACCGAGCACGGTGAGGTCGACGTGGCCGCCACGGATCATGGCGAAGGACTGCGCCGAGTCGAAGATCGACGCGCCGACGCGGGCGGTCACGGTCTGCTTGCCGGCGTTGATCATGTCGGCGTCGACTTCCGCCTCGCTGGGAAACGCGCCCATGCCGAGCAGGCCGTTCTCCGACTGGAGCATGACGTCGATGCCTTCCGGCACGTAGTTGGCCACCAGGGTCGGGATGCCGATGCCGAGGTTGACGTAGTAGCCGTCCTTCAATTCGCGCGCCACGCGCTGCGCCATCTGTTCGCGGGTAAGTGCCATCTGGGGAAACCTCTTGTCGTTGTAGCGGCCGCCGTCAGGCGCGCAGCGTGCGTTTCTCGATGCGTTTCTCGAAGCGACCCTGGATGATCCGGTCGACGTAGATGCCGGGGGTGTGGATCTGCGTCGGGTCCAGTTCGCCGGGCTCGACGATCTCCTCCACCTCGACCACCGTGATGCGCCCGGCGGTGGCGACCAGCGGGTTGAAGTTCTGCGCGGTGTGGCGATAGACGACGTTGCCGAAATGGTCGGCCTTCCAGCCCTTGACGATGGCGAAGTCGCCGGTGATGGCCGGTTCGAGGATGTAGTGGCGGCCATTGAACTCGCGCGCCTCCTTGCCCTCGGCGACCGGGGTGCCGTAGCCGGTGGCGGTGAAGAAGGCCGGGATGCCGGCGCCGCCGGCGCGGATCTTCTCGGCCAGCGAGCCTTGCGGGGTCAGTTCGACTTCCAGCTCGCCACTGAGCAGTTGTTGCTCGAACAGGGCGTTCTCGCCGACGTAGGAGGCGATCATCTTGCGGATCTGCCGGTCTTCCAGCAGCACGCCGAGGCCGAAACCGTCGACGCCGCAGTTGTTCGAGACCACCGTGAGGTCCCTGACCCCGCGCCGGCGGATTTCCGCGATCAGGTTCTCGGGAATCCCGCAGAGGCCGAAGCCCCCGGCGAGGACGGTCATGCCGTCGGTCAGGCCTTCGAGGGCCTCTTCGTAACTGCCTACTCGCTTGTCGAGTCCGCTCATGCTGCTGTGCCTCTTCCGGCTCTTGTGATTGTGCGTGCGGCAGTCTGACTGCCGGGTCGCACAGAGCTTCTCCGCTGCGGACTGATTTGTTAAGTTTGTTTTTCCAATCCATTGATGAGAAAAACAAATAAATGACCGTCAAGCAGTTGCGCGCCTTCCTCGCCGTGGCGCAGAGCCTCAGCTTCGCCCAGGCCGGCGAACGCCTGCACCTCTCCCAGCCGGCCCTGAGCCTGGCGATCAAGAGCCTTGAGGAAAGCCTCGGCGGTCCGCTGCTGGAACGTACCACCCGCAGCGTCAGCCTCACCCCCGAGGGCGAGACCCTGCTGCCGCTGGCGCTGCGCCTGCTGGCCGACTGGGACAATACCGAGGAATTGCTGCGCCAGCACTTCACCCTGCAACTGGGCAAGGTCTCCATCGCCGCCATGCCCTCCTTCGCCGGCAACCTGCTGCCGCTGGTCTTGAAGACCTTTCGCGAACGCCACCCGCGGGTCAACGTGGCGGTGCACGACGTGATCAACGAGCAGGTGCTGGAGATGGTCCGCAACCGGCGCGTCGAGCTGGGCATCGCCTTCGAGCCGGAGTCCCTGGAAAACCTCGAGTTCACCCCGTTCTACAGCGACCGCTTCGTCGCCGTGGTGCCGGCCGGCTCGCCGCTGTCCGGGCAGGAGCGGATCAGTTGGCGCGAACTGCTCGGCGAGCCCTTCATCACCCTGCAACGCCCCTCGGCGGTGCGCCTGCTCCTGGAAGAAAGCGTGGCCGCCGAGCACGGTCGCTTGCCGGTGGCGTTCGAGAGCCACCAACTGGTCACGGTCGGGCGGATGGTCGCCCAGGGACTCGGTGTCAGCGCCGTGCCGACCCTGTGCATCCAGCAGATGCAGGAACTCGGCGCGCGCTGCCTGCCGCTCTACGCGCCGCAGGTGCAGCGACGGGTCGGCCTGCTGCGGCTGAGCGAGCACAAGCTGTCCACCGCCGCCCAGGCCCTCAGCGACGTGCTGCTGCATGGCACCGACTGGCGCTCGCTGGCGCTGCCGCAGGACCAGTCCACGGAGTGAGGCAGGCAGTGGCGGGTCCGGTTATGCTTCCTGCATGTCCCGGAACAACAACAAGGACGGACACGCCATGCCCGCACCGCTCTGGAGCCCTTCCGCCGAACGCATCGCCGCCAGTCGCATGGAGGCCTTCCGGCGCTTCGTCAACCAGCGCCATGCCCTCGGCCTGGCCGACTACCCGGCGCTGCATGCCTGGAGCGTGGAACGGCGCGAGGTGTTCTGGCAGGCCATCGTCGACTTCTTCGAGGTGCGCTTCCAGCAACCGCCGCGTGCGGTCCTCGAGGAAGGCGCGCAGATGCCCTCGGCGCGCTGGTTCCCCGGCGCCACGCTGAATTTCGCCGAACACCTGCTGCGCCGCCGCGATGATGCCCCGGCGCTGATCGCGGTGAGCGAAGACGGTCGCCGCGAGGTGCTCAGCCACGCCGAACTGGCCCGTCACGTGGCGGGCCTGCAGAAGCGCCTCGCCGCCCTGGGCATAGGTCCCGGCGACCGGGTCGCCGCGCTGATGCCGAACACCTGGCAGACCGTGGTCGGCATGCTCGCCACCGCCAGCCTCGGCGCCACCTGGTCGAGCTGCTCACCGGACTTCGGCACCCAGGGCGTGATCGACCGCTTCGGCCAGATCGAACCGCGGGTGCTGATCGCCTGCGCCGGCTACCGCTACGCCGGCAAGTCGCTGGACCTGACCGCCAAGCTCAACGAGGTGCTCGCCGGCCTGCCCGGCCTGGAGCAACTGCTGGTGGTGCCCTACGACCGTCCGCAGGCGCAGCCGCAGGACTACCGCTGCCAGGCGCGAGTCGCGCTGTGGGACGGGTTCTACCAGGCCGAGGGCGAGCCGGTCTTCACCCCGGTGCCCTTCGAGCAGCCGCTGCACATCCTCTATTCGTCGGGCACCACCGGGGTCCCCAAGTGCATCGTCCATGCCACCGGCGGCGTGCTCCTGCAACATCTCAAGGAGCACGGCCTGCACACCGACCTGGGCGACGGCGACCGGCTGTTCTACTACACCACCTGCGGCTGGATGATGTGGAACTGGCTGGCCTCCGGGCTGGCGGTGGGCGCCAGCCTGGTGCTCTACGACGGATCGCCGTTCCACCCCGGCCCCGAGCGCCTGCTGGACCTCGTCGACGCCGAGGACATCGCCGTGTTCGGCGCCAGCGCCAAGTACCTGGCGGCGCTCGAGAAGGCCGGCGTGCGCCCGCGCCACAGCCACCGCCTGGACAGCCTGAGGACACTGCTCTCCACCGGTTCGCCGCTGGCCCACGAAAGCTTCGACTACGTCTATCGCGAGTTGAAGAGCGACCTCTGCCTGTCGTCGATCTCCGGCGGCACCGACATCGTTTCCTGCTTCGCCATCGGTAACCCGGTGCTGCCGGTGTGGCGCGGCGAACTGCAATGCAAGGCGCTGGGCATGGCCGTGGAAATCTGGGACGACGACGGCCGCCGCCTCGCCAGCGGCAAGGGCGAGCTGGTCTGCATCCGGCATTTCCCGTCGATCCCGCTGGGCTTCTGGAACGACCCGGATGGCGCCAGGTTCCACGACGCCTACTTCGCCAGCTTTCCCGGCGTCTGGGCCCATGGCGACTACGCCGAGGAAACCGCCCACGGCGGGCTGGTCATCCACGGCCGCTCCGACGCGGTGCTCAATCCCGGCGGCGTGCGCATCGGCACCGCGGAAATCTACCGCCAGGTGGAAAAGGTCGAGGAAGTCCTCGAGTCCATCGCCATCGGCCAGGACTGGCAGGGCGATGTGCGTGTGCTGCTGTTCGTCCGCCTGCGCGACGGCGTGCGACTCGACGAGCCGCTGCGCGAACGCATCCGCCAGACCATCCGCGCCAACGCCACGCCGCGCCACGTACCGGCGAAGATCATCCAGGTCGCCGATATCCCGCGCACCCTGAGCGGCAAGATCGTCGAGCTTGCGGTGCGCAACGTGATCCACGGCCGCCCGGTGAAGAACACCGACGCCCTGGCCAACCCGCAGGCGCTGGAGCTTTATCGCGACCTCGCCGAACTGCGCGACTGAAGCCGCGGCGAGCCTGGGCTAGAATGCGCGTTCCGTGCTACCGCAAAAGGTAATTCCATGCCCGTCGCCATGGCCCGCCACATCCTGGTCAAGACCGAAGCCGAGGCCGCGCAACTGAAGCAGCGCCTGGCCAAGGGCGAGGACTTCGCCACGCTGGCGAAGAAGCATTCGACCTGCCCGTCCGGCAAGCGCGGCGGCGACCTCGGCGAGGTGCGCCCGGGGCAGATGGTCAGGTCCATCGACAATGCCATCTTCAGGAAACCCGTGGGCGTGCTCCAGGGTCCGCTGAAGAGCCAGTTCGGCTACCATCTCCTGGAAGTGTATTTCCGCGACTGAACCGCCACCGGAGCGTCCATGACCGCCGACCAGATCGCCGCCTTCTGCCTGCAACTGCCCGGCGCCCGGGAAGACCTCAAGTGGGGTTCGAACCGGGTGTTCTCGGTGGCCGGCAACAAGATGTTCGCCATCCTCGACTTCGTCGACAAGGACGGCGGCCTGGCCTTCAAGGTCGGCAGCGAGCTGTTCCTCGGCTATGTCGACCGCCCCGGCATCCGTCCGGCGCCCTACCTGGCGCGCGCGCACTGGATCGTCATGGCCCGCCCCTACCCGATGAAGGCGGCGGAGTTGCGCGAGGCCCTGGTCCGTTCCCATCAACTGGTGGTGGCGCGCCTGCCCAAGCGCCAGCGCCTCGGCCTGGTACTCGACGCATGAGTCGCGACCGTCTGTACACCTGGGCCGGCCTGTGGCGCTCGCCGTCGTCCAGCTGGGAGGCCCTGCGCCTGGAGGACGACCAGGCGGAAAGCCAGTTGCGCGCGCCGGACGAACGCAGCGGCCTGCCCTACCAATTGGACTACCGGCTGCGCTGGGACGCCGACTGGCATCTGCGTGAGGCGGTGTTCCACGTCGAAAGCGAAACCGGGGTGCGCAAGCTGCACCTGCTCGCCGATGGCCGCGGCCACTGGCAGGACGGCGACGGCGAAGCGCTACCGGCATTCGACGGTTGCCTGGACATCGATATTTGGCCAAGCCCCTTCACCAACACCTTCCCGATCCGCCGCCTGGGCCTGGCCGATGGCCAGCGCGCGGAAATCCGCGCGCTCTACATCGAGGCCCCGGCCCTGGAGCCGCGTAGCATGCGCCAGGCATACACCCGCCTGGACGCCAGCCACTACCTCTACGAGAACCTCGAAGGCAGCGCGTTCAAAGCGGTACTGCTGGTGGACGAACAGGGCCTGGTGATCGATTACCCGGGTCTCTTCCAGCGTCTCTGAACGCGCTAGCGCCGGGCACCGCGCGTCGCCGATAGCCCGGCGAATCCGTTAGCCTGCTTTCATGCGTCATCTGCAACGGTCATCATGGCGGACCGCGACAACCCACTGCGACCGCGTTTCCCACATGTCCGTCGATATCCGCCCCACCCCGCCGGCGCAGGACAGCGCCCGGCAGAACGTCACCCTGCAGATCGTCTCGGTGGTGATGTTCACCTTCATCGGCTACCTGACCATCGGCATCCCGCTGGCGGTGCTGCCCGGCTACGTGCACGACGACCTCGGCTACGGCTCGGTGCTGGCCGGCCTGGTGATCAGCCTGCAGTACCTCGCCACCCTGCTCGCCCGGCCCTACGCCGGGCGCGTCATCGACGGCCTCGGGCCGAAGCGCGCGGTGCTCTACGGCATGGCCGGCAGCGCCGCGAGCGGGCTGTTCATGCTGCTCTCGGTGGCGATCCAGGGCTGGCCGGCGCTGAGCCTGGCCAGCCTGCTGGTCGGCCGCCTGGTACTCGGCGCGGCGGAAAGCCTGGTCGGCTCGGCGGCGATCGGCTGGGGCATCGGCCGGGTCGGCGCGCCGCACACCGCCAAGGTGATTTCCTGGAACGGCATCGCCAGCTACGGCGCCATCGCCCTCGGGGCGCCGCTAGGGGTGCTGCTGGTGCAGTGGCTGGGGCTGTGGAGCATGGGCGCGTCCATCGTCCTGCTCGGGGCGCTCGGCTTCGCCCTGGCCTGGCCGAAGTTGCCGGCGCCGCTGGTGCACGGCGAGCGACTGCCGTTCCACCATGTGCTCGGCCGGGTCACCCCGCACGGCATGGGCCTGGCGCTGGGGGCGATCGGCTTCGGTACCATCGCCACCTTCATCACCCTCTACTACGCCAGCCGTGGCTGGGCCAACGCAGTGCTCTGCCTGAGCGCCTTCGGCGGTTGCTTCATCGGCGCCCGGCTGTTGTTCGCCAATAGCATCAACCGGCTCGGCGGCTTCCGCGTGGCGATCGTCTGCCTCGGCGTCGAAAGCCTCGGCCTGCTGTTGCTGTGGAGCGCGCCGAATCCCTGGGTCGGCCTGGCCGGCGCGGCCCTCACCGGCTTCGGCTTCTCCCTGGTGTTCCCGGCGTTCGGCGTGGAAGCGGTGAACCTGGTGCCGGCTTCCAACCGTGGCGCGGCGCTGGGCGCCTACTCGCTGTTCGTCGACCTGTCGCTGGGCATCACCGGGCCGCTGGTGGGCTTCGTCGCCAACCTGTTCGGCTTCCGCTCGATGTTCCTCTTCGCCTGCCTGGCCTCGCTCAGCGGGCTGGCCCTGGCCATTGCGCTGCACCGACGCAGCCGCCGGCCAGGCTAGGACCTGCACCTTCTCCGGCGCCACGGGGAGCGCGCTGGGCCTCGCCGAGCAAGGCGCTTAACGCCGCGCGCAGCTTGCCGGGCTTCAGCGGCTTGTTGAGCAGCGGTACGCCCAGGCGGGCCAGCGCGCGGCGGCAATCGTCGCTGCGGTCGGCGGTGATCATCACCGCGGCGATCTCCGCGCCGTAGTCCTCGCGCAACGCGCCCAGCAACTGGCAACCGGTAGCGCCGTGGTCCAGGTGGTAGTCGACCAGAATCGCATCCGGCGCGCGGCCATCGAGCGCCTTGCGCGCGCCTTCCAGGTCGGTGGCGGTAAGCACCTCGCAGCCCCACTGGCCGAGCAACGCGGACATGCTGAAGAGAATCTCGGTCTCGTTGTCCACCACCAGCAGCCGCCGTCCCGGCAACGGATCGCCGGCCGAAAGCCGCGCAGTCGCCTCGCCGGGCACTGGCCGCGCCGGCTTGCGGACCAGCGGCACCTCGATGGCGAACAGCGAGCCTCGGCCTGGAGTCGAATGCACCTCGATGCGGTAGCCGAGGATGCCGGCGATACGGTCGACGATGGCCAGACCGAGTCCGACGCCACGGCGCTCGGAAGCGCGCCCGGCGTCCAGTTGGTTGAACTCGAGGAAGATCGCCTGCAACTGGTCGGCAGGGATGCCCCGGCCAGTGTCCCATACCTCCAGGCGTACCTTGCCGCCACGCCGGCGCGCGCCCAGCAGCACGCTGCCGCGCTCGGTGTAGCGGCAGGCGTTGCTGAGCAAGTTGCGCAGGATCCGCGACAGCAGGCGCGCGTCGGTGCGCACTGCCAGTCGTGGGATCCGCGCACGCAGGGCCAGGCCGGCGGCACGCGCGACTTCCTCGAACTCCGAGGCCAGCGGAGCGAGCAGTTCGTCGAGGGAATAGTCGTCCAGGTCCGGACGGATCGCGCTCTGGTCGAGCCGGGCGATTTCCAGCAGGTCGGTGAGCAAGGTCTCGGCGCCTTCCAGGGCCAGGTGGGTGCGCTCCACCAGTTGCAGTTCGGCGGCCGGCAGGCCCCGTTCGCGCAGGGTGTCGACCAGCAGCCGCGCCGCGTTGAGCGGTTGCAGCAGGTCGTGGCTGGCGGCGGCGAGGTACTTGTCCTTGCTGTGGTTGGCGGCTTCGGCGGCGTCGCGCGCCTGGCGCAACTGGCGGTTGAGCTCTTCCAGCTCGTGGGTGCGCTCGGCTACCCGCCGCTCCAGCTCCTCGTTCATGGTCTGCAGGCGCTGCTGGGCCTGGACCCGCTCGGTGATGTCGGCGACGAAACCTTCGACCAATTCTTCCTCGTCGTGCCTGAGCAGCAGGTTCATCAATACCTCGATGTGACTGCCGTCCCTGCGCCAGAGGCGCGTCTCGTAGCCGAACAGGCCGCCGCGCTCGCGCAGCAGCGCGCGGATCCGTCGCATCTCGGCCTCGCCGCCGACGAACAGTTGCCCGGCCATGTCCTCCAGCGACCAGAGCACCTGTTGCGGATCGTCGTAGCCGAGCATCTGCGCCAGCGCCGGATTGGCGGCGCGCAGCCCCTGGCCGAGGCTGGCCTGGAAGATACCGTGCACCGCGTGCTCGAACAGCCATTTGTAGCGGTTGCGCTCGGCCTCCAGCTCCTCCAGGCGCGCCAGCAGCTCCGGGTAGTGGCTCTTGCGCGCGGAGTGGCTGCCCAGGCCGAGTAACCCGGCCAGGGCCTCCTGCTGCTGCTCAGAGGGCCTCGCCATAGACCACCTCGACATCGCGCTGGCTCGACTCGCGCGGGTTGGTAAGGATGCACGGGTCCTGCATCGCGTGGCGCGAGAGGAAAGGAATGTCGGAGCTGCCGACCCCGTGCAGGGCGAGGCTCTCGTGGAAACCCACGGCGTGCTTGAAGGCGATCAGGTGGTCCACCAGGCGCTGGCGGACCTGCCCCTGGGTCAGACCGCGGCAATCGATGCCGAAGGTCTCGGCGATCACCTTGAAGCGTTCCGGCGCGGCGCTGTAGTTGAACGCCACCACGTGTTCGACCAGCGCCGCGTTGCACAGGCCGTGGGGCAGGTCGAGATAGCCGCCGAGGCTGTGCGACATGGCATGCACCGCGCCGAGGATGGCGTTGGAGAAGGCCAGCCCGGCCTGCATGCTCCCGAGCATGATCTTCTCGCGCAGGGCGATGTCGCCGGGATTGGCGATCATCTGTACCAGATTGCCATCGATCAGGCGCATCGCTTCCAGCGCGTGGGGATCGGTCAGCGGCCCGTGGCCGGTGGAGACGAACGCCTCGATGGCGTGTACCAGTGCATCGATGCCGGTACAGGCCGAAAGGAAGGGATCCATGGTCAACGTGGTTTCCGGGTCGATCAGCGAGACGTCAGGCACAACCGCCTTGCTCACCACGGAGAACTTCATGCGCTCGTCCTGGTTGGAAATGATCACGAACTGCGAGACGTCCGCCGAAGTCCCGGCGGTGGTCGGGATCAGGATCAGCGGCGGACTCGGCACCCGCAGCCGGTCGACGCCTTCGAACTCGAGGATGCTGCGGCCATGGGCGGCGACGATGCCGATGCCCTTGGCGCAATCCATCGGGCTGCCGCCGCCCACCGCGACGATCACATTGCAGCCCTCGCTGCGATAGAACTCGGCGCCGAGCATCACCTCGTCGACCCGGGGGTTGGGCGAAACGTCGGTATACAGGCAGTAGTCGATGCCCTGCCCCTCCAGGCTTGCCTGGATGTCGGCGACCCAGCCGGCGGCGAGCACGCCGGGGTCGGAGACCAGCAGGACCTTGCGCGCACCGAAGGTCTTCACGTAGTTGGCGACGCTGTGCCGGCAGCCGGCGCCGAAGATGATCTCGGGCGAGACGAATTTACGCAGTTGGCTGAGGTCGTGGCTCATCTGACAGACCATTCTTATTGTTATCGGACATTGCCGGCAGCCTACTGCATTCGTCGGTTATTGCAATGCGACCTTGGCGGCCCTTTCAATCCTCCAGCAGGCCCAGGTAGAAGCGCCATTCCGCCAGCAGCGCATGGGCGCGATTGGCCGGCTGGCGGAAACCGTGGCGCTCCTGCGGATAGCGGTGGCACTCCACGCGCACGCCGCTGCGCCGCAGGCCGGCGACCATCGCCTCGGTCTGCTCCGGCACCACCACCGCGTCGAGCCCGCCCTGGAAGAACACTACCGGCGCGCGGATACGCCCGACCTGAAGCACCGGGCTGCGCACCAGGTAGCGACGGCGCTGGCGCAGCGGGTCGCCAATCAGCCAGTCGAGGTAGTCACCCTCGAACTTGTGGGTGCAACGCGCCAGTGCCAACGGATCGCTGACCCCATAGAGACTGGCGCCGCCGCGCAGGCCATCGAGGCAAGCCAGGGCGCGCAACGCGCTGTAGCCTCCGGCGCTGGCGCCACGGACGAAGACCCGGGCGCGGTCGATCCGTCCCTCCGCGTCCAGCTGCGCCAGCGCGGCCTCGATATCGCGCAACTCCAGGCGCCCCCACTGGCCGCGCAAGCGCTGCCGATAGGCGCGGCCGTAGCCGCTGCTGCCCCGGTAGTTCAGCGCCGCCACGGCGAAACCACGCTGGGTCCAGAACTGCAGGCCGGCATCGAACGCCGGCGAATGCATCGAGGTCGGTCCGCCATGCAGCCACACCAGCAGCGGCGGTGGTCGTCGGGGATCGACGCGGCGGCGGGCATTGCGCGGCGGATAGAAGAAACCGTGGCCGTTTTCGCCGTTGCCCAGCCCATAGACGAAGGCCTGCGGATGCGACAGGTCGTCCTCCGCCAGCGGTCGCTCGCCGCCACGCAGCACCTCGACACGCAGCTCGTCGCGATGGATCGCCAGCAGCGCCGGCAGGCGCCCGGCCGCCGCCGCGATGCAGTAGAACGCCCGGGCATCCGCGGCCAGTCCGGCGAACCGGTTCCAGTCCGCGGCCAGGCGCCGCTCGCTGCCGTCCGCTTCGCGCAGGAACAGTTGCCCGCCGCCGGCCTCGACGCGACTGAGCAGCAGCCTTCCCTCTCCCAGCGGCAGGTAGCTGCAAGCGCCCAATTGCCAGGGCGCGCCAGCGTAGTCGGCATCGGCGAAGCGGCCGGCCAACGCTACCTCGGCGCAGGGACGCCACCAGCCGTCGCGGTCGCTCAGCCAGTGAAGGCGGCCGGCGGGATCGAAGCGTGGTTGCTGGATCGACTCGCCGCCTCCGGCTCCGGCCAGGCAGCGCGTACGCCCATTCTCCGCCAGGCCCAGGCGGGTCTCGGTCCAGGGCTGGTGCGGACGGTCCCATTCGATCCAGGCCAGCCGCCGCCCCTGGCCGGCGGCACGCGGCGCGGCGTAGAAATCGGCGCCCTCGACCAGCACCCGGCGCGCGCCATCGGCGTCCAGGCGCACGATGCGATGCACGACCCCGGTCGGCCCATGGCTCTCTTCCACCGCCAGCAGGGCATCCCAGGCATCGACGTAGGCCAGGTCGCCGTAGCGACACTGCGCCCCGCCGCCCAGCACTTGGGCTGCGCGGCCCGCTCGCCAGCGGCGTACCTGCTGGTCGGTTTCGTCGACCCAGGCCAGCCCGTCGAGCGTCACGCAGCAGGCGCCGCCGCCGTACTCGTAGACCCGGCTGCGCACCGAGCCGTCCGGCGCGGTGGGCTCCTCCAGCACGCCGTCGCGCCACAGGTACAGGCGCGAGCGCGCGCTGGCCGGATCGAATTCCACCCAGGCCAGCCCGCCATGGGCCGCCTTCAGCTCGCTGAAATCGCGCCCGGCGGCCACCGCGCGCTCGGCGCTCCAGTCGCTCGGCCAGTCGCCGTAGTCGACCATTGCCTCAGGCCTTGCAGATCAGGCGTGACGCGCGCTGGTTGCGCCAGGTCAGCGCGTCCAGGCCAAGCGGCGCCTCCTCGGCCTGGCGACGGGCCGCGAGGATCAGGTCGTGCCGTGCCGACTTGGCGCAGACCGGGTCGGTGGCGTCGGCATCGCCGGTGAGGAGGAACGCCTGGCAGCGGCAGCCGCCGTGGTCCCTCTCCTTCTCCTCGCAGGAACGGCAGGGTTCGGGCATCCAGGCGTCGCCGCGGTAACGGTTGAAGCCGAACGATTCGTACCAGATGTGGCGCAGGCTGTGCTCGCGCACGTTGGGAAACTGCACCGGCAATTGCCGCGCGCTGTGACACGGCAGCGCGGTGCCGTCGGGGGTGATGTCGAGGAATACGCTGGCCCAGCCGCCCATGCAGGCCTTCGGCCGTTCCTCGTAGTAGTCGGGGGTGACGAAGATCAGCTTGCACGGGTTGCCTTCGGCGGCCAGCCGCTGGCGGTATTCGGCGGTGATCCGCTCGGCGCGCTCCAGTTGGGCGCGGGTCGGCAGCAGCCCGGCACGGTTCAGCGCGGCCCAGCCGTAGAACTGGCAAGTGGCGAGTTCGACGTAATCGGCTTCCAGCTCGATGCACAGCTGGATGATCCGCTCGATGTTGTCGATGTTGTGCCGGTGGGTGACGAAGTTGAGCACCATCGGATAGCCGTGCGCCTTCACCGCGCGGGCCATCGCCAGTTTCTGGGCGAAGGCCTTGCGTGAGCCGGCGAGCAGGTTGTTCACTTCTTCGTCGGCGGCCTGGAAGCTGATCTGCACGTGGTCCAGCCCGGCCTCGGCGAAGCGCGCCAGGCGTGCCTCGTCGAGGCCGATGCCGGAGGTGATCAGGTTGGTGTAGAAGCCCAGGCCGCGCCCTGCCTCGATCAGTTCGGCGAGGTCCTGGCGCAGCAGCGGCTCGCCGCCGGAGAAACCGAGCTGTGCGGCGCCCAGCTCGCGGGCCTGGCGGAACACCTCGATCCATTCCGCGGTACTCAGCTCGGCGCCCTCGCGGGCGAATTCCAGCGGGTTCGAGCAGTACGGGCACTGCAACGGACAGCGATAGGTCAGCTCGGCCAGCAGCCAGAGCGGCGGCCCCACGCTTTCACTGCAGCTCGATCCAGAATTGCGCATGGGCCACCTCGAGGAACGCCAGGATGTCTTCGTCTATGCCGGGGACTTCGGGGAAACGCTCGCACAGCGCCGCGACGATGGCCGCCACGTCGCGGCGGCCATCGACCAGCTTGAGGATTTCCCCGGCGCTGTCGTTGAGCTTGACCATGCCTTCGGGGTAGAGCAGCACATGGCAGTCCTGGGCCGGTTCGAACTGGAAGCGGAAGCCCCGGCGCAGCATCGGCACGCTGTCGAGCGACGGCAGGCTCATGATGCCAGCCCCCGATGCCAGACCCGCTCGCGGGTCACCGTATGGTACGGCGGGCGTTCGAGTTCGTAGGCCATGCTCATCGCGTCGAGCATGCTCCACAACACGTCCAGCTTGAATTGCAGGATATCCAGCATGCGTTCCTGTGCCTCGCGGGTCCGATAGTGCTCCAGGGTGATCCGCAGGCCGTGCTCGACGTCGCGCCGGGCCTGGGCCAGGCGACTGCGGAAATACTCGTAGCCGGCCGCCTCGATCCACGGATAGTGGCGCGGCCAGCTGTCCAGCCGCGACTGGTGGATCTGCGGGGCGAAGAGTTCGGTCAGCGAACTGCTCGCCGCCTCCTGCCAACTGGCGCGACGGGCGAAGTTGACGTAGGCGTCGACGGCGAAGCGCACGCCGGGCAGCACCCGCTCTTCGGAGAGCACCTGCTCGCGCTCCAGGCCCACCGCTTCCGCCAGGCGCAGCCAGGCCTCGATGCCGCCCGCCTCGCCGGGGGCGCCGTCGTGGTCGAGGATGCGCTGGATCCACTCGCGGCGGACCTCGCGGTCGGGACAGTTGGCCAGGATCGCCGCGTCCTTCAGCGGGATGTTGACCTGGTAGTAGAAACGGTTCGCCACCCAGCCCTGGATCTGTTCGCGACTGGCACGGCCCTCGTACATCGCGACATGGAACGGATGGTGGATATGGTAGTAGCGTCCCTTGTCGCGCAGCGCCCGTTCGAATTCGGCGCGATCCATGGCGGCACGGCTCATGTTGGCCCCCTACAGCTGGATGTGCATGCCATCCCAGGCCACTTCGATGCCACTGGCATCCAGTTCGGCGCGTTCTGCCGAAGCGGTGTCGAGGATGGGATTGGTGTTGTTGATGTGGATGAGCACCTTGCGCGCGGCCGGCACCTTCGCCAGCACCTCGAGCATGCCGCCCGGCCCGCTCTGCGCCAGGTGCCCCATCTGCCGGCCGAGCTTGTCGCCGACCTCGCAGACCAGCATCTCGTCATCGCGCCAGAGCGTACCGTCCACCAGCAGGCAGTCGGCGCGGCGCATCCATTCGAGCAGCGCCTCGTCCACCTCGCCGAGGCCCGGCGCATAGAACAGGGTACCGGCGCTATCGAGGTCCTCAACGAACAGGCCGATGTTGTCGCCCGGATGGGGGTCGCCGCGATGCGGGGAATACGGCGGCGCGCTGCTGCGCAGGGGGATCGCGGTGAAGCGCAGGCGCGGACAGGCCGGAATGGCGAAAGGCTCGCCATCGAGGGCGATCGGCCGATGGCGCAGGCCGCCGTTCCAGTGGGAAAGCATGGGGAACAGCGGGAAGCCTTCGCTGAGGTCCTGGTGGACCATCTGCGTGCACCAGACTTCGTGCGGGCAGCCTTCGCGCAGGCTGAGCAGGCCGGGGGTGTGGTCGATCTGGCTGTCGAGCAGGACGATCGCGCCGATCGCCGTATCGCGCGGCCGACGCGCCGGCTGGAGGGCCGGGAAGGCGGCGATCTGGGCACGGATGTCGGGCGAGGCGTTGCAGAGGATCCAGCGCTCGCCGTCGTCGGACAGGGCGATGGAGGATTGCGTGCGTGGCTGGGCCGCTACGCTGCCGTCGCGGACTCCGCGACAGTTGCGGCAGTTGCAGTTCCACTGGGGGAAGCCGCCGCCGGCGGCCGAACCGAGAATACGGATGTGCATGGGTCTGCCCCGCGGGCTGGAGGGAGGCCCCGGAAGACCGGGGCCGAACGGATCAGCGGTTGGCGAAGTAGAGGGTCACTTCGAAACCGAGACGCAGGTCGGTGAAGCTGGGCTTGGTCCACATGGGGTCGATCCTCTCTGGTGGGGCCGGGCGATTCCGGCAGGTCGAGTTAAACATCAGCGGGGCTCGCTCCGAATGAGACTTTCGAAGGAGTTTTCCCCCTGATTTGGTAGGGACTGCCTGTCCCGCCCAAGGTTCGCCGGGAGAACGCCGTTGCGCCCCCCTGGTTCGCCCTGGTGCAGGGCAGAAGCCTAGTCCATGCAGGGGCGGCGGCGAGGCGAAAAAAAAGACGCGGCCAGGGCCGCGTCGCGCCAGAACCCGCCATGGGGAAAGCCGCGTCGGGACGCGGGACGAGCGCACCCGCAGGTGCCTTGGCGGAAAGGCCGCGGGTCGGAGCGATCCGCGGCGGCTGAGGACCGCTCAGAAGAAGCCCAGCGGGTTGATGTCGTAGCTCACCAGCAGGTTCTTGGTCTGCTGGTAGTGGT
>NZ_KV800308.1:0-231 GCF_001810205.1 Pseudomonas sp. HMSC076A11
CGGATACCCCGGGACCAGCGCCTTGCCGCGCCCGTCGCACTCGACCCAGAAGTGGTTCGGATCCTCGGTCTCGAAGATCCGCACGTTGTGCCACTCCCAGTCGGGGAAGCAGCGCTCGAGCCACTCGGCGAGCCGCCTGAGGCTCTCATGGCCCCGGAAAACCAGGGGTTCGCCGCTTTCCGTGGTCCAGTTGCCGGCGCAGCCGTCCTCGACGAACAGGCTGTGCCGCTG
>NZ_KV800309.1:0-51015 GCF_001810205.1 Pseudomonas sp. HMSC076A11
CTCGTACGACGATCAGGGCCGAGTCACGCCCGAAATCCCTCCAACTCTTGCCATACCAGCCATAGATATAGAAATCGATGTTTTGCAGTACCAAAGGGCAGCCACTGACCGTACGACGTAACAATATCTTCGAATCCCGTTCATATTTTTCCCGCCCCGAGTTGTAGCCAATTTGCGTATCCTTTCCCCCCGGCACCGTGCAGGTTTCACCTTTGGCCGGCACATAAGTTGCCGTGGCTTCATAAGTGAACTCAGGCGGCAGGTCCGCCGTAACGGTAAAACTGTTGGACGTGCCCAAGGCAGTGCAGCCCTGTGCCAGCACAAGGCAACTGGCAAGGGTCATGTTTTTAAGGGTGCAGTTCATACGGGGGCGTCTCCTTGCCAGAACCGCACCTCCTGATACACACGCTCGAAATGCGTCGTGGGGGTTTCGTCAGGCAGGGGTGACCAGGACCTGGGCAGGGCGTCATCCGATGCGAACAGGCGTTGAAGCAGTAGAAAGCGGATCTGTTCAGGCGCCCGCCAGCCCCATGTGCGGGCCAGTTCCAACTGCGCCCGAAGCCAGGCGTCGGCATCCCGCTGCCCGGCCAATTCCGCAAACGGCTCCGTCCACTCGGCGATCAGGTAGCGCCAGGCGTTGTCGAACTGAATACCTGCCGCCGTCTCCGAAGCCGTGGGGACAACGAGCCACGCCGGTTCGGCCGGCACGGGATGGTCGCCAGGGGCGGGGTTGTCGGCATGGAGCCATCGCCCGGCCAGCCAGTAGCACGCGCTGGAGATCGGTCCAAGGAACGCCGGGCGCTGCTCCGGCTGCAGGTGTGCCAGGGCGCGACCCAGCACGCGACTGTCGTGAAAGCGATAAAGCGCCTGGTTTGGCCGCTCGCCCGTTACCAGGCGAGCGCGCCAATGCCGGGCCAGCGACTCCAGATCGCTGCTCACGCTGCTGGCCAGCCAGCCCCAATGACGTTCGGGCGACTTGAGCAACGCCTGAATGACCGGATGGTCCAGCGCATCGAGCCGGAACAGGTAGGGACCTATCGCCGCCAGCGAACTGGCGGGCGTACCGCTATACAGATTGCCGTACTGATGGGGTTCGCGCCCTTCGAGCAAGGCATCGCGCTCGTCGATCTGGCCATCGGAGTCCAGTACCAGGTACAGGTATCGGCCCAGCTCGCCTTGTTTCTGCAGCCATTGTTCGGCCGTGGTCATGCGGCACCTCCAACACGGCACAGTCCATCGCGACAGATTTCGCAGAGCGGGCAGAAGTCCGCGGCGCGTTGCCTGGCGGCAGCCACGAGAGGCAGCGAATTGGCGACGACGGTCTGTGCTGCTTCGGCCAGAGCCTGGAGTGCCTGCTGCGGTGCGATGCCGGCCATGGGGGCTCCGCCCTGCACGATCGGCACGCTGCTGAAAATCCCCGCGGAGTTGATGACGATATGCTGTCCACCGGCCTTGAGTGTCAGGTTCACGCCGGCATCGACCAGCACATTGGTGGCGGTGACGCGGGCCTGTGATCCGGCTTGCACGACCCAGGTGCCGTCCACGGCGATGCTGCCGGCGCCGCTGATGGAAAGCAGTTCGTTGCCGCCGATCCGGGTGTGGCGCTCACCCTGGGTGGTATGCAGCTCATCGCCCTTGATCAGGCTGGAACTGTTCATGTTCACCTGCTCAAAGCGGTCGTTTTCGACCAGGCTGCGGCTGTCCCGGCTTATCCGTTCGTGACGGTCATTGCCGATGCTGGCGTGACTGTCGTTGAGGATCAGTTGCTCGATATCGCGCTGCGCGCGCAGGAAGATCTTTTCCTGGCCTGCCCGGTCTTCGATCGAAAGTTCGTTGTAACCGCCGCTGTTCGGCGTACTTCGGCTACGCAATACGGTTCTGCTTTTGTTCGCCGGCAGCGCGTAGGGCACAGGCGTGGTCTTGTTCGGCACGACACCGGTAATCAGCGGGCGGTCCGGGTTGCCTTCGAGGAAGCTCACCACCACTTCCATGCCAATGCGCGGAATGGTCACCGCGCCGAAACGCTCGCCTGCCCAACTGGAAGCAACCCGCAGCCAGCAACTGCTTTTGTCGCTTCCCAGTTCCCGTCTGTCCCAATGCAGCTCGACCTTCACCCGCCCGTATTCATCACAGAAGATCTCCTCGCCGGCCGGACCGGTGACCCGAGCGGTCTGGCACCCCGGCAGGGGTCGGCGCGTCAGCAGCGGCGGCCGGAAAAACACATCCCATGGAATGGCGGTGAAGGTATTGCGATAACCCTGGGTGAAGCCGTCTTCTGCCTGGCTATCCCCGGTCACGGACTCTTCGAGTGACTGGGGTTGCCGACCAGAGTGCGTGACGCTCAGCAACAACCACAGTTCGTTGCATGTCTTGCGCGGATGTTCGGTTAGCTTGAAGAAGTGACCGCTGCGCAACGTCGGCTGATCGCTCTGGCCTTCGGCCAACTGGTAATCGACACGATGCCGTTCCAGAGCCTGTCTGGCCAACACCTGTCCACGCTCCAGCGTGGTGATCGGCGAAGGATAACGATAGTCCTCGAGGGCCGGCTCGAACTCCGCGGTGAACTGGCTTTCCAGCAACAGGCTTGGCCGCTTCAGGTCGTAGTCGCGGCGAGTCACCTTGCTGGTGCGGGAACTGAAACGCTGGGAAAACCGATTGACCACCGGATGATCGGCGACCGTTCCAGTATCCTGGCGGTATGGCGTGCATCCCAGCACGGGGAACCAGGCCTGGTCCTCGGTGAACACCAGCAGGTGATTATCCGCTGAATGCTGGTGGTGCCAAGCGATGCCGTCCTCGGCACACAGCCGCTGGATGAAATCGAAATCGCTTTCACCGTACTGGGTGCAGTATTCGCGTTCCGGGCTGGAGTGGACATTGAAGACGTAGACATCAGGCTGGATACCATGGCCTGCCAGCACCTGTGCGATGATCTGCGGTACTGTCAGGTGCTGGAAAATGCGCTGGTTGAAGCTGAATTGCAGATAGTGCAATACCGGCACCAGGATCAGGTGATAGCGCGCCAGGCGCCTACCGGCTTCGCCCACGTACACGTCTTCGATATGCCCATGGATCCCTTCGCCGCTCAGGCCGAACTGGAGAAATGCCGGTTGACCGAGCAAACCCTCCAGGTCGAAATCGGGGTTCTCGCTGAGCAGTTCGATACGGAGGGCATACAGGGTGCTGATGGCTTCGGTGCCATCGAAAGCCAGTACCTTGAAGTCGTTGCGTACGGAGGGGATCGATAGCGCAAAGTGCGCACTATTGGCTGGCGCGAACATTTTGCTTTTCCTTAAGCTGGACAGCGCACTTGTAAAAATGCGGCTGCGCGGGCATGGAGCGAGGACTCTAGCAAGTCGCCCTTCGAACGTATGCGCAGAAAATTCTGAAAACGCTGTCTGACCAGAAGTGGTTCTGTCGGGACCTGCTGCCGTCTCACTCAGGCAGTCAAGCGACTGTCAAGCCATGCTCGCAACGCTACTGAACGTGCCGAGCCGCATGGTCTTGGCCTGTTAGGACCAAGGCCCCATGCCGGCGGCAGGACAAGGCGCACGACGTCTGATCGGCGCCGGGCCCATCGCTGCCGCTACTCCCCGTCGCCATGCCCCAGAGCCGCCCGGTACTTCACCGCCGCCGCGGTCCGCGACGGCACGTCCAGCGCCCGCAGCAGCGACGACACATGGATGCGCACCGTGTAGTGGGAGATGTCCAGGGCGCGGCCGATCTCCTTGTTGCTCTTGCCCTGGGCCAGCAGGCGCAGGACATCCAGTTGGCGCTCGGTGAGCCCCTCCAGGCGCGGGCTGGGCTGCAGCGGCAGGAGGCCGGAGGGTTCGTAGCGCACCAGCACTTCCCCGGCGCGGATGGCCAGAATCGCCTGGCCGAGTTCCTCGGGCGCGATGCTCTTGCCGAGGAAGCCGTCGGCCCCTGCATTCATCACTTCGCCGATGAGCTGCGGGTCGTCGACCATCGAGACGACGATCAGGGTGGTGCGCGGGAACCGGCGGCGCAGGTCGGCGAGCATCTCGATGCGGGTCAGGCCGGGGAAACGCAGGTCGAGGATCAGCGAATCGGGCTGCTCGCCTTCACCAGCCAGGCGCAGGACCCCGGCGAGATCGCCGGCCTCCTCGATCCTGGCCTCGGGCAGCAGGCGCTGGAGGATACTCAGCATGCCCTCGCGAAACAGCGGATGATCATCGGCGACGATGATGCGGCCAGTCATTCTTGTAGTCTCCAGGAGTCGCAGTTTCCGCCGCGCATGCTACCTTAGCCCGCTACCGCCGCGCCCACCCTTCGTCCGTCTTCGTGACGAAGGGGGCGAAACAGAGGAAAAGGCGCGCGGCGCTCCCATGCACACGGAGGTGCACATGAAGTTCGAGAAGAATACCGAGCTGGACCAGGCCAACCTGCGACTGATCGTGGCCACCTGCGCGATTCTCTACGTGGTGCTGATCGGCCTGCTGCCCGGCCTGAAGGTCGAGACCTACCTGCCGATCGTTGCCTACTACGGCCTGTTCCTGATCGCCTCCATACTGCTGCGCCAGGCCATCGTGCGCTGGCCGGGGCACTACCCGGCGCGGCGGATCTTCTGCATGCTGCACGACTACGCCGGCACCTCGTTCGGCCTGATCGTGGGCGGCGAGGCAGCGCTGCCGCTGTACGCGGTGATGGTCTGGATCAACCTGGGCAACGGCATGCGCTACGGCTCGCGCTACCTGGCCATCGCCACCGCCCTGGCGCTGCTCGCGCTACTGGTCATCTATCGCCTGACCCCGGCCTGGCAGGCTCAGCCGTTCATGGTGCTGATGCTGATGACCACCAGTACCGTCATTCCCTTCTACGCGCACCTCCTGCTGGAGCGCACGCGCAAGGCCACCGAGGAAGCGTTGCAGGCGAACCAGGAGAAATCGCGCCTGCTGGCCCAGGCCAGCCACGACCTGCGCCAGCCGATCCACTCCATCGGCCTGTTCACCGCCTGCCTGCGCGACGCCCGCCTGGGCGACGAGGAACGGCGCCTGGTGGACAACATCGACCGCTCGCTGCTCAACGTCTCGCAACTGTTCCGCTCCATCCTCGATCTCTACACCCTCGACAACGGCCGGCTCCAACCCAAGCAGGAGAACGTCCACCTGGGCGAGTTGCTGCGCGACCTGGTCCGGCGCAACGCCGAAGCGGCGCGCTGGGCCGGGGTGGAACTGCGCCTGCGCCCTTGCCGCCTGTGGACGCGAACCGATCCGGGGCTGCTGTCCACCATGCTGCAGAACCTGCTCTCCAACAGCCTCAAGTACGCCGCCGAGCGCCCGCTGCTGATCGGCGTGCGGCGGCGAGGCGACGGCCTGGCCGTAGCCATCTACGACCAGGGCCGGGGGATCGCGGAGGAACACCTGCCGCGGGTGTTCGAGGAGTTCTACCGGGTACGCGAGACGCGCGACCGCGACGTCGAGGGAATCGGCCTGGGGCTGTCCATCGTCCGCCGCCTGGGGCAGTTGACCGGGATCGAGGTGACGCTGCGCTCGCGGGTCGGACGCGGCACCGCGGTGACCCTGCACGGCCTGCCGGCGGTCGCCGCGCAAGCCCTGCCCCGCCGCGACGATCCCCTGCAGGCCGGCCTGCTCACCGGCTTGCGGGTGTGCCTGGTGGAAGATGATCGCAACGTCCTGCGCGCCACCTCGGCGTTGCTCGAACGCTGGGGCTGCACGGTCCAGGCGGAAATCGAGGCGGACGGCTGGCGAACCGATTGCGACATCCTCGTCGTCGACTACGACCTCGGCCCCCACGCCTCCGGCGTCGAGTGCATCGAGCGGGTACGGCGGCAACGCGGAGAGGCGATACCGGCGCTGGTGATCAGCGGCCACGACATCGAGCGTATCCAGGCCAGCGTCGAAGACACCGACATCGCCCTGCTCTCCAAGCCCGTGCGCCCCACGGAATTGCGCGCCACCCTGCGCGCCCTGCGCGAGCGCCCGGTGGCCGCCAGCCACGCTTCCTGAGATAAGGCCGGTCGAGGAACGCAGGCCTACGGCGGGCCGTACTTGATGCCAGCGCAGCCGTGGGACAGCAGCAACTCGCCGTCGTCGGCCTCGAACTGGGTGATCCGCTTGCTCTTGTCGACGGTGACGGAAATGATGCAGCGATTGGGGTGGTTGACGGTATCCCAGTAGTTGGTGTTCACCATCACGTTGCCCTGCATCTCCGAGCTGGAGCCCACCACTTCATAGCGGGAATAGCTGGTGTCGGTGTACCACTGCATCACCACCTGCGAGCCGTCGGCGGTGCGCTCCATGTTCTGCGGCGTACCGAAGAAGGCTATCGCTTCCTCGGCGGAACGGCCCTTCCACTGGCTGCGGGCGTAGACCTCGGGCAGCGTGTCCATCTGGATGCAGCCGCCCAGGGAAAGCGACGCCAGTAACGGCGCGATGAATATCCGGCGCATGGGTTGACTCCGTGTCTAAGGGTTCTTCGGCGGGTTGCCAGGCAGCAGGTCGAAGGTTCGCAGGCCCGGCGCGGCGTCCTGCCCGGACGCTTGCGCGCGGTTCGCCTGCTCGGCCACGGCCATTCCGCTCTGTGCGCCGACGGGTTTCCTCGACGCCGCAAGCGAACGCCCACCGGCAGAGAACGACTCGCGCGCCGGCTCGTCGCCGCTGCCGAAGCACCACCAATCGCTGGCCTCCGGGCCGGTGGCGAGTACGGATTGCCGAGTCATGGTTCCTTCCAAGTCGCGTGCGTCCTGCACAACCGGTTTCCGCGAAACGCGGGGATCAAGGGCGGGACTATAGCGTCGCGGCGAAGAAGCTCGAATAGCACAGAGGTACTATTTTCTCGGCTCGTCCGATCGGGAAGTCACCTGCGGTGAGTTCCGGTCGAAGCTGCGCCATTCCATCGACCAACTCTGCGCCCCGGAAAACGCTGGATGCGTTCCCCTGCTTTCTCGGTCTCCAACAGCACCCTCGCGACCGAACACTGCACGGCCATGGCTGGAAGACAAGTGAAACCAGCCACTTGCTTAAATACCTAAGGGAAAGAACATCCTACTGAAAATAAAGAAATTTCTTATACGCACTTATTTGGCGCAACGTTAACTTAACTAACTGCACAAACACGCCCTGACCGCGCATTAGAAGAAGTACCGGCCCCCAACGGAATCCAAGTCCAACTTCGGGAGGCCCCCCTTCCCATGCAGTTAACCAATCCTCCAGGCAGAAACAGCGATGAACCCTCGTGAACATGGAAAACGATCGATCGATAACGAGACACGCAGTGCGCTCAAGCACCAACGCCCAGCGGTCGTCTGGCTGACCGGGTTGAGTGGCGCTGGAAAATCCACTATTGCGAATGCCCTGGAACTAGCGCTTTTCGAACAGAAGAAACATACGTTTCTCCTGGACGGCGACGATCTGCGCCTTGGCCTGTGCCGAAACCTTGGCTACAGCGACGAAGATCGCACCGAGAACATTCGAAGAATCGCGGAAGTGGCAAAAATCCTGCTGAAAGCCGGCCTTATCGTGATCGTGGCAACCATCTCGCCATTTTCGCGAGACAGGAACCTCTCTCGGGAACTTATCGGCATCGAGCATTTCATTGAGGTCTTTGTCGATACGCCGCTCTCGGAATGCGAGAGAAGAGATCCCAAAGGCCTGTACAGGAAAGCACGCTCGGGCAAGATCGAAAACTTCACCGGGATCGACTCGATCTACGAAACGCCCGCACAGCCGAACATAACGATCGATACACTTTCAGAAGACCCCGACCTGGCGGTGAAGCGAATCATTTCCTACCTGGAGACGAACCAGCCAGCCTGACAAGATGACTGGGCCTGGAGGCACGAACCGTCCGCAGCCCCACTTCCAGCTTGCGCTCAGGGACACCCTGTCTCGCTGCCGAACAGACGGGACAGGTTTCGCAAGGGTTTCGTGAAACGCCAGAAGCGACTGTCCAATATAGCCAACAAACGGGCGTGAGTATCATCGCGATCTACCTGCGTGCGCCGTAGCAAGTTGTCCATTTCGGCGAGATTGCGCTGAGCGGAAGCAAGCTCTTCGCGACACGCCGACAATCGCCGAGAAAGTTCCCGCATGGCTCGTTCGTTCTGTTCGATCCGAGCACCGGCCTCAAGCAAGCGATCTCTCAGTCCATCATTCAGTTGCCTCTGTGCGGTACAGCTCATGGCCAGGTCAGCCACCTGCTCGCTGAACCGCGTCATGCTCTCGTTGTGGGACGAAGCCGATTGCCAGAGTTGCCTGTCCAGTTCCCCCACGTACTCCAGCAACGGCATCGCTCTGCTGAATTCCCGCTCCAGGCCCTTCCACCCTTCGATGTCGAACCGGTCCACGGCAAGCTGCTGCAGTGCCTCGTGCACCTCGAGCAGCGCCTGAAAGCTTCCCGCTGCGGCAGCCAACGCGCTCGCATCATGGGATGAGTGACGCAATTCGACATCCAGGACATCACCGACGAAGCGGGCGCAAGCCGACTCGTCCACCGGCAAGGAAAGTCGATGGCCAATACGGCCCAGTTCCTGTCGCGGCAGAGCCAGCAATCGATCGTAGTCGACCACCACGGCCCCCTTGTGGAGCGCCCACTGCATCGAGCGACAGGAATGTTCGTACCAGAGCATCAGGCTCTTTTCCCGACTCAAGTGGTCACGGGCAGCAAGAGACTCCGCGACGCTAAGAGGATGGCGAACCGCAATGACATAGTCGACCCATAGCCCCAATGCATCGAACGCGGCTTGCCAGATCGGCATCAGACGCGGCATACGCGGATCCTTGATACCCAGCAGCGCCTTGCCTGCCAGTAGCTCAGTCAAAAGCGCCATGGCCTGCTGGACGATCTCTTCGAATCGCTCGACGCCCAACACCCGGCGACTGGACAACCCGACGTCGCCCGACGAAAACCCGCACAGGGACAGGACTCTGTCATTGAAAGCCACCAGGCGGGCATCTTCCCAGTATCCCTTGGGGTTGTCCGGCCTGGGTGGGATCAGATTCTCGCCAAACTCGACCCCGAGCGCCTCGAGTCCGGCGGAAAGTACGCTCGTACCGGAGCGATGCATGCCGAGAATCACCACCACCTTGGGCTTCATGGATGAAACCTCCCTATTCATTCAGTGCTTCCTGATCTTTTGCCAAAGCGCCTTCGCCCCGAATGTGCGCAAGAAGAACATCCCCTTCGCGCATCGCTCCAGGAATCTTGAAAAACGGCCGTGCTTCTGGATATCCAGCCGGCAGCGCAATCCGTTTGCCAGTCGGTAGGAAGCCCATTGCATGGACAGCCTGGCCGCCCCCAGGGCAGGCACCGGACTATCCGTGCAAACGCCGCATGGAGTCGAAACCGGCACGCGTTCCAGCAACTCCCGCAAACGCCGCTCGAAAAGAGACAAGGTGAATGCTTCGCGGATGCGGCGTGCGGAGTTCTGCCCCATCCGCCTCAGCATTTCCGGTTCGCGCATGAGGCTCTCGAGCCTAGCGGCGTAATCCCTGGCCTCTCGTTCGGCATCGCGCCGCGGAACAAGGAAGCCGCAGTGGGCAGAGACCAGTTCTGCGTGACCGCCGACATCGGCTGCGACTATGGCCATTCCGCACGCCATCGCCTCGTAGAGAACCAGTGCGATACCTTCGCCGGCCGATGGCAGGAAAAATATATCGGAGGCCTGGAACAACTCGCGCAACGCAGCCTCGTCCTGCCAGCCCAGCATCCGTACCCGCCCGGCCAAGCCATGGCGCCGGAGGTCGTTCCGCAGCTCCCCTGCCAGCTCGCCATCGCCCAGTACCAACGCGACGAAATCACTACCACGGCGCGCCAACTCGCCAAGGCTGGCGGCAAACAGCTCCGGTCGTTTCTGCGCGCAGAGCCGCCCCGCATAGGCGATCACTACGCACTGCGGAGCTATTCCCAGGCGCGCCCGGACCTTCGCGCGCGTCAGGCTGTCGGGTTTCCACGAGTCCACATCGGCGAACCAGTGCAACACCTCGACCTTGCTCGCCTCGACGCCACGGTCGAGCAGCCAGTGGCGCAGGTGCCCGGATACGACCCAGTGCCTGTCCAGCAAGGCAGTGCATCGCGCGGCTCTGCCCGGATGGCCGCCATCGTCCCAGCCCTCCTCCATATGATTGAGGTCGACCACGGGCAAGCCCGGGTAGCGGGTCCGGACGTACCCCAGCACGTCATAGGCGAATGCAGAGTTGGAAAGCAGCATCAGGTCGGGTTGTCGACTGTCCACCAGATAAGCAAGGAAGCCGCAAGCTTTCTCGGCAGCCAGAAAGTCCGGGAGCACCCAGACATCCGCAGTGAGCGCGGTAAAACGATCCCGCCACCTATGCTCGGCCGCCAGGCTGGCGACCACCGTCAGCATCCAGCCCTCCCGGGCCAAGGCTCGAAGCATATCCAGATTGCAACGATCCGCTCCGCCTGGCTCAAGCCAGGGCGCCAGCAGCAACAGGCGCTTTCCCGGTGCCTTAGGCAAGCCCCCCGGCGCCAGCATGGCCGGCGAGCAAGGCTGCCTGCGCCCGTTCAGCCTTGCGCCAATACGGCCCTCGGGCAACGATCTGCGACTGACGAAGAGGTCGCCGCGGCGCGCATCTTCGCGAAGTTCGACCCACGGCAGGGTCGGTCGGGACAGCAGGAACCAGATCGCCTCTTCCAGAGCAGTCGCCCTCAGGGCTGCCGGTGCTCGCGGCAAGTACAGTACCGCCACCCCCTCTACCGGAAGACAGTCACTGTCCACTCCTGGGCAATGAAGCCAGCGCCAGCGTTTCAGCGTCTGCGTCTCGAGAAATGCGGCGATTCGTTCGAGTTCCTCCACGCTGCAATCGCAGGCCGTGAGGATGGACAGCAACGGCACGGCATCGGCGACGGGACCTCGCGAAAGAACCTTCACCACGCCGTCCTGCCCACGGAAAACACCTTGGAGATTCCGCGGGTCCGCCTGAAGTTATCGATGAAAGCCGACCATTGCCGCTCGTGCAGCAGGTCGTCCAGCCAGTAGATGGCGCTCGCCCTCTCCAGCAGCCAGCCCGGGAGCTTCCGGCATCCACCGGCAATGACGAAAACCGTCGAGGACGCTGGCAGCTCATCGAATTGTCGACGCCATGCGTTCCAGTCCTCGGTGAGCGGCGCGTCGGCCACCACGGCTACCGCATCGGATAGGACGGCGTTGTATTGGTCGGCGCGGGAGAGGTTGAGCAGAGGAGGATATGCCCAGCAGTCGTAATAGCCTTGCCGCTGCGCTCGAAGAAATGGACTCCCTCGATAGAAGCGAGGATGGCGAGTCCGCATGCGCTTGTAAGAACTCAAGGCATGACGTTTGCCGGTCTCAAGTCTGGAGCCGACCTGGCGGTGATAGAACAACAGGGGTTCCCTGATCAGCCTGCCTCGCACCCCACATCCGACCAGGGCGATCCAGAAATCCCAATCCTCGAACTGTGCCTCCCTGGCTTCGTCGAAACCGCCTACCGCCAGCCAGTCATCGCGATGAAAGATCGCGGAGACACAGAACGGATTGAAGTAACGCAACAGTCCGGGATGAAAGCCGGCGGAACGATGCAGCCGATGCTCCTCTCCCACCACCTGGACCCAGCTGTACGCCAGGCGGACGCCAGAGTTTCCCTCCAGCAAGACCAGGCACTTTTCCAAATAGGTGGACGCCAGCCAGTCATCCGCATCCAGGCAGCAGATATAACGCCCCCTCGCCCGCGCCACACCGGCATTCCGCGCGGCGGATGGCCCACGATTGGGCTGGCGCAGGATCGTCATGCCGGGCTCCTGGAGAGCCTCGAGGAGGCCCAGGGTCGAAGGGTCATCAGAACCATCGTCGACCAGAATGATCTCGAAGTCCTGGAAGCTCTGCCGAGCCAGGCTATCAAGCGCGCGCCTCAAATACCTCCCATGGTTGAAGCAGGGAATGACCACGCTCAGCAGGGGCTTCTGCGGATCCCACTGAGTGGCGTGCCCGGAATCCTGCCGGAGCGCCGAGGCCGAACCGATATCGAGGACAAGATGGACCAGGTGCCTTCCCTTCTCTCCCAGCCACGAACGAAAAGCAGGCGGTAGGGAAAATATCAGGCGCTGCAGAAAATGGGCCGATCTCACGCCCTTCACCCGGACACCGGTTCGGTTTCCATGGAGACCTCTTGTTCCGGCCGCACGCCCCCAGGCAGGTAGCCGGGTATGTTCCTGGCCGCGTCCCTGAATGCGGCCCAGCCATGACGTCGCGTCAGCAACTCGCGGGCGCGTTTCACCCGTCTCGCCGTCTCCCCGGGATTGCCCAGCGCACTCCTGATTGCCCTTGCGAACTCGCCGGCATCGGCGTCAGCGCCGACCAGATAGCCCGTTTCGGTATTCAGGAACTCAGCGATACCCCCGACGTCGGGGGCGACTATGGGCAGCCCTGCAGCAGTGGCTTCGAGCAGGATGTTCGGCAAGCCGTCATAGCGAGAGGTATACAGCAACATCGCATATCGCCCCTGCCGAGCCAGGGCCTGGAAGGAGTCGTAACGCCCATGAAGCCTGACATTCGGCAGGCGTCGCAGCTTCCTCTGGGTTTCTCCCCTGCAAGCAGGATCGACCTCGCCGTGGACTTCGAACAGGTATTCGGGAAGCGCCAGGGCAATCTCGTAGAGCAGGTCCGGCCTTTTCTGCGGCGAGATACGGCTGGCCCAAAGAATCGTCGAGCCTGCGGTCGGAATCGCCTCTGCATGGTCGCTGGCGGGAAAGTAGAGCCCATGCATGAGCTCCGGCGGAATGCCGTCCCGCTCGTGAATCTGTTGGAGGAAGGTCCGGTTATCCGAAAGCAGGCCCGCCAGGTGCATCCAGGACCGTGGGAGGAACTCGCTGGCATAGCCGCAGCGAACCGCATTGCCGTCCAGGTCGTCGCAAAAGACGCTGGCGTAAATCCGCTTACCCTCGAACGTCAACGTCTTGCCATGCCGCTCGAGCAGTTCCCAGGCCAGTTGCGAGTTGATGATGTGGATACTCCTGGCAGGACATTGCAGCAAAAGGCGCAGCAGTACCAGGCGCCGGTCCTCCTCGCCGAGCAGATTGCCCAGGCGTCCGAACTCCACCACCCGAACCTCCGCCGGAAGCCGGTTGAGCCAGGGAGACACCACATCCCGCGTGACCACTACCGTCACCTTCACGCCCATCTCGGCGCATAACCGCACATGATGCAGGATTCCCAGGTCAGCGCCACCACGCTGCAAATGCGGGACGAGGAAGACCATATCCGGCGCATATTCGATGAAGTCCGCCAGACATCCCCGGTACAGCTGCGCCGGTCCGTTATCTATCGGGGCCTTCCAGGAAGTGAAAACGCGCAGCTTCGCCGCCGAGGGATACAGGGCAGGCTCGATCCGGGCCAACGCCTTCATTTCGTCGACTATCCATGGCGGCAGCGCCATCGGAGAGGGTGACGGTACGACGACTGCCTCCTTGAGCAACCAGCCCTTCAAACGGTCGCAGACCAGTATGAAGCGTTGTAGTTGGCGCTCGGAGAGCACCCGCCGCAACGATCCAAGAATAGGTGGATAGGCTGTGCGAGCGAAGCTGGCCGCACGAGCTTTCAGTCTGCCGTTCAGGCTCATCAGGAAAGTTCCACTTGGTAGAAGTGCTGGATGCTCGGCTCATCGATGCGGGGCTGCCGCGGCAGGCATGTGCCTCCCCGGCCCCAGAGAAGCCGGCTAGTGATCGAAACACCGTCCATCGAAGAATCGTCCGGGGCGAACCACTGCGTTCAGCGCGCCCATGGCGGCCAGCATCGATGCTTCCTTGCGGCGATAGAACAGGCAGGTGCCGCTAGCCAGGGTGTGCTTCCGACCGGACGCAATCACCTCAAGATTCCAATGCCAATCTTCATAACCGAAGCCGGATTTCCCGACTCGGGTCTCCAGGTATGGAAGCTCCTGGAATACGGCTTTCTCGGCTACGGCAACGGAAACCCATGGGTGATGCTTGAAGCAACTTTCCACGGGATAGTCTTCGCTCAGTTGATCTACCGAACGCCCCAGCAAATGGCAGGCTCCATGGCTCACCGTGTACTCGGGATGGACCACGACGCCATTGCCCTTCTCGGATACCACCTGCAGGGCTTCGACCAACCAGTTCGCCGAGCAGTAGTCGTCGCCATCCAACACCCCCACCGTGGACGCATCCGCGCTATCGATCCCGGCGTTCCGGGAAAGCCCGAGATCACCATGCTCGACCTGAAGGACCTTGTCGCCCTCGCGCAGGATCGGATGCTGCCTGACAATTCGCCGAGTCGTTTGCGAGGCGCGGTCGAGCACCGCCACCAACTGCACGGAAACCCCATGGTGCGACGCGAATTCACGCATGCGTTGAAAACCCAGCAGGCTCCAATGCGCCAGCACGTCTTCCGCATGGAAATTCATGATTAAACTGATATCCGGCATAAGGGTTCTCCCGGCTCTACAAGACGTAGTGGAATCGCTCGGCAACGTCGCAGACTATGTTGGCAACCAGCTCCTGCTCGTCCGGCGCCAGCCCCTTGCTCCATGCCACAGGCTCGTCGAAAGGCAAGGGGCGGGCGTTTCGCAGAGCGGCCAAGGTCGTTTGCGGCGCCTCGACGAAGTCCTCGCAGCGCAACAACTGGACGTAATCCCCGGCGTCCTCCAGTTGCAGTGCCAGGTAACGCCACCACAGAGCACGCCGGACAGCTAGGTGGTCGGTATCGGCAATGGCCAGCAGTGCCTTGCGCTGCCATCCCGTGAGGGCCAGGTCATCGGGACATCCGAACGGCTGGCGTTCGACGGCAGCCTGGCGCAGGTGCTCGAAGGTGTTCGCCCAGGAGTTCAGGGTGTCGTAGGGATGACGGATGGTTGCGATCAGCAACGCCGTCGGCATGACCTTGCGGATCAGGGGCAGCCGGGCGATATAGGCAAGCGTGTTCTTCGTTCCCAGGTGAAACGAAGCCCCCCGCACCTCAGCGAAATAGTCGCTGGACTGATCGTTGCCCCTGGCAGTGTCGTCGACCAGGCGGCCATTCACATGCTTGTTCGGCACGGGCTTGCCCGCCAGGATGTCGCGACGTAACTCTGCGTAGTAGCGTGGCAGTCCCCAAGGAAGAGGCGAGAGTTTCAGCGCTTCGAATACCTGAGGAGGTTCATTGAGCACCACGGTGTCGGGCTGCTGGGAGAGCAGACGGCATAGATGGCTGGTTCCGCTCCGGGGAATCCCGGTGATCACCAGGTCCTGTCCGGCCTCGACAGTGCCGCTGGAATCACCTTCCGAGAAAGCCAGCCGAGGCGCAGGAGCCAGGATTGCTTTCTTCCAGTTGGCATCCAGCGCAAGCACTTCGCGCAGCTCAGGGAAACGCTTGCCCAGTTCGTCCAGTTCGGCCCATAGCGAACGCTCGCGGACAAGTGTGTCGAGAGAATGGTAGTGGCAGAAGAAGGGCGGTAGGGACGCAGCGGATAGCGGCTTGATATGAAGCGGATAATTGAACCGTTCGCTGAGCGCTCTCGTCTTGTAGTTCAACGCGTGCAGAGCGACGGGTAGCGTCAGCTGGTCCAGCCAGGGCATCTTGTTGGTGATCAGCGGGTCCGCATGGACGCGTTCGGCGAGCCTGTACCAGACTTCGGCGAAACGCCTGGCATCACGTACCAGGATAAAGCCAGCGTTATAGTACGCAGGCATCGCTTCCCCGGAACAAGTGGTCACTACCCGATCTCCAGGCAATGCCGATCCCGCATGGGTGTATATGCGTTGCCAGTAATCGTTCTGTTTTGCCACCAATGCCATATCGGCAGGTTTGAGTGCCGCGTCGAAACGACAAAGCATGTCAGCTTCGAATGCATCGACACAGATCATGTCACTGTCGAGAAACAACGTATGCCCAACAGCCGGCCCCAGCGCCAACGCCGAAAACTTGTTGCCTATTGGATACTCTGGCCCGAAAGGACTATCCATAGGCAAAAGAGGAATGCCCAAACGCTCATATAAGCGCCGGGATGCATCGCTTGGCACACCCCAGTCAGCCTTTCCCGATGGACATGCGGCAATGATATCCATGGAAAAGCCAAAGCATTTGCGTAGAGAAGCCGCCAACACGGCAGACTTGATTTCCAGCTCGCCGGCGTGGACGACGAATACCATGGTCAAAGACGATGACTTCATTGGGTAGCCCGGGTCTCGCAGCAGAACGAAACCGGCTCGAATGCTCCATGCAGATTCACCACTGCATCGAAGCACTTGGGCGAATTGAAGACCCTGAATATCGCCGCATTGACCTGTTTATCCATGAGTTCGCAAACGGACTCCGACAAAGAGTTCTCCAGACGAAACGTCAGGGCGTATTCGCCGGCCTGCAAGTCGCAGTCGAAGCTGATACGTGTTCTCAAGCGCCCGTCAGGCTCGACATTCAGAGCCTTGCCCTGCAATAAATTGTTTATGCCATAGAGGTTGTAACCGCGCTGGTCACGGATAGTCAGGGTGATCTTTGGGTGCTCCGGGACGGGTAGGTCAAATTGCACAAGTACCTCGACCCAGACACGTTCGCCCGAATCGAAGTAATCCCGGGCTTCGTCAAGTACACCCATGCGGATGGATAGAAACCTGCCCTGCCCATTTCCATATGCAATTACCGAGTTCCCGTGTTCGCCAGAAGCGATCAGGCTTCCTGAGCGGACTTCCGCCCGCTGTGTCTCTATACTGTCCCGCAGATAGAGTTCCGTGGCTGTTTCACAGTCGCCATCGAATATCACTCTACCTTTGGATAGATAGATCGCTCGACTACAATAACTCTTGATCAACTGTATATCGTGGGAGACCAGCAGGATGGTGATGCCTTTCAGCAGCAGTTCTTCAAGCCGGTTCAGGCATTTGAACTGAAACGCGGCGTCACCTACCGCCAGGGCCTCGTCCACGATCAGCACATCGGCATCGACATATGCCGCAATGGAGAAAGCCAAACGCACGAACATACCGCTCGAATATGTTCTAACCGGACGATCGATGAACTCACCGATATCGGCAAACTGGATTATCTCGTCAAGGCGTTCAGAAATCTCCTGCTCGCCCAGTCCAAGAAGCATGGCATTGAAGATTATGTTTTCCCTGCCGGTGTACTCCATGTTGAAACCGGCCCCCAGCTCCAACAATGCCGCTACCCTTTCTGGGCGAACCACCTGTCCACTCGTAGGGCGCAAGGTACCCGCAAGTATCTGCAGCAAGGTGGACTTCCCGGAGCCGTTGCAGCCGATTACTCCAACCACCTCCCCAGGAAAAACCTGGAAACTCACATTCCGCAGAGCCCAGAATTCCGAATAAAACTTCTTTCTCTCACCCCAGATGGCCTGCAACATCCTTTGATGAGGAGCCCTGTAGACTCTAAAACCCTTGCTTATATCTACGGCCGCAAGTACCGGTGCCTTACCATTCATACAACTCACAGCCAGATCCCTACAACGCAGAAAGCATCGTATTGTTTATCCTGAAAACGTCATAGCGCTGTTCCGCCAGCGATCTACTGGCTTCTCCCATACGTGCGATGAGCGAAGGCGACTCGATGAACTTCAACATTGCCGCGGCTAAACTCTGCGGACTCTTGATCGGTACCAGAAACCCATTGACACCATCCAGTACCGTTTCACGACATCCCGTCCAGTCAGTCGTTATCACAGGCTTCCCCAGGGACATGGCCTCCTGACTACTTCTCGGCACACCTTCTCTATAATAGGATGGCAGCACGAATACACTTGTATTGACCACCCATGCCTTGATGTCATGCACATGGCCAGGCCACTCCAACAAGCCTTCGGCTACCCACTGGTTCATTTCCTCCCGTGAAACCTTTCCTGGATTACTGTCGACGCCTCCCAAGACCAGAAAACGCGCGAGCGGACTACGTTTTCTAACGATTCTCGCGGCTTCCACAAAATCATAGATACCTTTCTCCTTGAGAAGACGAGCGACAAACACGAAAGTAATAGGCCGCAACACGGGAGAACTCGCGGCAAAATAATCAAGATCGACGCCTATACCCGGCAATATCAAGGCACGTCCCGTCTTGGCCAGCCGAGGGCTCACAAACAGGTCATAGTCATCCTGATTGAGCAGAAATACACGAGACGAGAACCGAAGGACCAACCTGATCGAACAGGTCACGACATACCTAAGTAGCTTCCGTAGAAAATGGGTATAGCCTTCTTCCGAATAGATGAAACCAGCGCCTTCGATCATCGAATAGCGTAATCTGACACCCGTCAAAAAAGCCGCGATACCACCGTAGATAACGGGCTTTATAAAGTAACTGAACACGGCATCGATCTTCAGCGCCCGCAGCTTGCAGATCAGGCTCAGGAGCGCGTGCAACTCCTGAAAGGGATTCATGCCCGCACGTTTCAAGCTGTAGGAAACCGGAATTGCTCCAAGCTCCGAAACTTGACGGCTTGTCACCTCGTCATAGTCTGGAGCGAAAGCGTAGACCTTCGCTCCTCGACGTACGACCTCACGAATGAAATCGCCACGAAAATTGTAGATTGAAAAAGCCTGATTGGAGATCAGCGCAAGGTTGCTAAAAGGCAACCCATCGACAACAGCGGCGTGATTCATGAATACCCACTCGGATTGGAAACCTGCCAGCGCCAGGCATCCGCAATCATGCATTCGAGGCCCAGCCCCGCCTTCCAGCCCAACTCTCGCTCCGCCTTGGAAACATCCGCCCAGCACTCGGCCACATCACCTGGGCGGCGACCGGACACCGTAAAGGGAATGCGCCTGCCAGAGACTCGCTCGAAAGCTTCGATGATCTGCAAGACCGAATAGCCGGTGCCCGTCCCAAGATTCCAGACGTGGTAGCCGTGCCCCTGCCGCAGGTACTCGAGCGCCCTGGTATGTCCTGCTGCCAGGTCGCAAACATGGATGTAGTCCCGGACTCCCGTCCCGTCGATAGTCGGATAGTCGCCGCCATGTACCGTCAACCGACTCAAACGTCCGACTGCAACCTGGGCGATATAGGGCAGCAGATTGTTTGGGGTACCGCATGGGTCCTCACCGATGAGGCCGCTTTCATGAGCACCGATGGGGTTGAAGTATCTGAGCACCGCGATGGACCAACGCGCATCGGAGCGAGCCAGGTCATCGAGCATGTGCTCGGCAGTCAGTTTTGTCCGGCCATAGGGACTGGCCACGCCTCCCACTTTCGAACTCTCGGATATAGGCAAGGTGCCAGGCATCTGATAGATCGTTGCGGAAGAACTGAAGACAATCTTGAATACCCCGACCCTCTGCATGGCGCGTAGCAGCGAAATAGTTCCCTGAACGTTGCTCTCGTAATACTCCAGCGGGTCATCAACGCTTTCTCCAACAGCTTTCAACCCCGCCAGATGAATGACCGCATCAACCTTCTCATCGATCAGCAGGCGCTCAACAAGAAGACTGTCTCTAATATCTCCCAGTACGAAGCCAACCGGATGCCCGGTTATTCTTTCCACTCGCTTTAGAGATTCCGAAGAACCGTTGACAAGATTATCCAGAACCACAACCTTGGCGCCTTGGCCTAAGAGTTCGACCAACACATGAGAGCCAATGAATCCTGCACCTCCTGTGACCAATACGCGCATCTCGCCTCACCTTGATACGTACAGAGCTGGGTTTTCAGGGGTAAGAACTCCCATCGAGCCCGTCTGTAACGCACTCTCTTTCTACTTACCCAGTGGAAAAGGAGGCGATCGAGGAGATCGCCTCCTTTGGCCTGCAGCTAAAGCGACTTAGTTGCGGTTGTTACCAGCCTTGTGGTTCTCCGAGGTGGACGAGCCATCTTCGTTGAAGTTGCCTTGGGTGGTGGAGGTCATGTTGGTGATGGTGCCATTGGCAGAGCGGATCAGGCCGAGCGCCTCGCAAGTTGGGAACTCGCCTTCCAGGACCAGACGTGCGCGACCGTTGGCACCGTTCCAGTTGGTACCGTCGATACCGAAGGCCTTGGCTACTTCGGTTACGGTGTACACACCGGTTTCGTGCGCTTTCAGGGCGGTCTTCCCGCTCGAGTCGGTCAGGTAGGTGCTGCCAGTCGCCGGATAACGCTTACCGTTCTGGTCGAACAGTACCCCGCGCACCTTGCCGTCCCGACCATCGTCGCTGGTGTTGGTCAGACGAATGAAGAACTGGTCGGAAACATTGGAGCCAGGCAGATTGAACAGACTGGCGACGCAACTGTTCTTCCAGAACTCGTCGAGACGGTTGCCTGCAATGGTACGGTCGACATAGCGTACGTTCTCGAAGTCGACCTTCAGATCACCCACGTCGAAACGTTGCAGCGCCTGCATCGGCACGGTGCCGGAAGCCTTCACGCAGACGTTGTAGGTCTGGTTGATATTCGAGTTGTCGAACGATACCGGCAAAGTACCGTTGCCCTGCGCATCCACTACACCTTCGATGGCGGCAGAATTCCAGAGCTTGGCGGCAGACCCCGGATTGGCGGCAAAGGCGGAGCAGTTCCCGGTGGTCAGGCCGATGTCGCTGATCCCGTTGAAGTTACCCGACAGGGTGCTGGTCACCTTGTCGCCACCGGCGAAACCAAACACGGTTCGACCCGCCTCGTTGAGCACATCCGTATTGATGCCGAGCCGTACGGCGCCCAGACGCGCATAGTTGGCACCATAATAATCGGTGTTATCGCCACCGACGGACACCGTGGTATCGAAGGAGCGATCCTGATTGTTCAGGTTCAACGGATGCAGGACGCGATTCTGCCCATACTGGTTGGTGTTGAGAACGTCCCAGTAAACCGCGGGCAGCGAAGTGAAAATGGTCAGGGGCGGTGCAGAATCGTTATTCGCAGGGTTGCCGGCATCGGCGCCAGTGGTGGTATCGAACTGTGCGGAAACCGTGACTTGGAAACGCAATTCGTTCAGCGGGTCGTTCTGCAGGCTCACTTTCGGATTCCAGGATCCAGCCACGAAGGTGGCATCGCCCTGAAGCGGAGCGCGCATGTTGGTGACCTTGGCAGGCTGGCTGTCCTGGCTGCTCGGCTCGCGGAAGTTGAAGAACACCACGTTGCCGCCGGTCGCGGTCTGCTTGATCATGTCGGCACCCGCCTGGTCGAGGCGCAGCTCAAGCGTGTTGTCGGTGGCGCCAGTGCCGCTGGTGATGACGAAGCCGCTACCCGCAGCCAGGGCGCCGATCTTGATCTGGTTGGCGGTCACGGCCTTGGCGAAGCGCACGACGGTACGACCAAGGGTCAGCTTGATGGTGTGGCCCGCAGCGGCATTTCCAGCCTTCACTGGATCGATGGTGTAGGTAACGCTGGGTAGGTCAAAGGTAGTTTCTTCGGACTTGTTGCCGAAAATCTCCTGAGCCAGGGTGATGTTGGCCGCCTTGCTGTCGAGGTTGGCACCATTTTCCACACTCTTGCCGACGACATAGTTGGCCTGTTCTGGCCCGTACTGCTCGGTTGCACCAGGCGAGTTCGCCTCCAGAGTGGGGCTTGTGGCAATAGCAACCACTCCGGCAGCGTTCGCGACTCCAGCAAACAGTGCCGAAGCTACAGCGGCGCTGAGTAGTGTTCTTTTGAGCATGAGAAAATAACTCCTTGAAGCGTTTATATTGAGCATTCCAGTCAAGTGTCCATCTTTGGACGACACGCTAATGATCATGTATCGGTAATCAACCAACACATCGACAGGCCTGACACCATGAATACTTCCAATCATTCCGGTGACACCGATCGAATTGACGCCCAGCCACTACCTGAAGTGGCCACACAGGCACCAACGGATGGCTTTATATAATTGCCAAAGCACCTCAGCAATAGCAAAAAGTGCGTTTTCACCTCTTCCTATTTAATAAATGAATTTTCCTACGGAAGAAGGTAAAAACAAAAACCGTAAATTAGAGAAAATTCTTAAGAATATCCAAGTGATCACGGATAAACGCTTCTAAAAACCGGGTCACACCCAGAAGTAAAAGGCTACTTCTGAGCATTTAGAAAGAAGATTCGCAATAGATTTTTATGGATGGATAAGGCCCGGAAAGTTCCAGGCCTATCGGGGATCACGACGAGAGTCGTCTAGATGAGTGTTGCAGGCGACCGACCTCATTCCATACGGCAGGCGCCCGGTCTATCGGAGCAGGCCAGTGTCTTGCTCAGCATGCCGCGCAGCTTTTCCGTCACTTCCCTGGCATCGGCATCACTTTCCAGCACGTAAGGCTGGATCAACATGATGACTTCTTCACGGGTCTTCACGGCTTTCTGGCGTCCGAAGAGGAAACCGATCCCGGGAATGTCCTTCAGGAGAGGCACGCCAGCGTTGGAGTCCGTTATGTTGTCCCGAATCAGCCCCCCCATCAGCACCGACCCACCGCTTTTCAACGTAAGCGATGTTTCCAGCGACGTCCTGGAAATCTCCGGAGCGCTAATTCCTCCTCCACTGGCCTTGCCACCGCCGCCGGAAGAGCCGCCACTGTCGCTCAACTCCTGGCTGACCGTAAGATCGACCCGACTATCCGAGTAGACTACGGGGGCGACATTCAGAATTGTGCCGGTAGAGCGGTAGGCAATTTCATTGCGCAGGTTGGTGCTTCCAGCAGTGGTGCTGTCGTCATTGACCTGGGCCGTTGGGATAGGAATATCCCGACCGACATTGATGTTGGCCTGCTCGCCGCTCTTGACCAAGATACGGGGAGTGGCGAGTACCCGGACTCGTTGATTGTCCGCCATTGCCTGGATGGCTGCGGTATTGCCTCCGGCGGTGTTGATGACGTAGTTGAAACCTCCTTTCCCGGCGCTGCCCTTGCTTCCGGTCGAGGTCGCGCTATTGAAGCTGCCGTTGAGCATCTCCCACTCCACGCCCAACTCCTGGGTGTCGCTGAGACTTACGCTGGCCACCGTCACCTCGATCAATACCTGGCGGGCCGGCTTGTCTATTTCCCGGAGCAAGCCCTGCATCTGCTGCCAGGTACGCGCCGCTCCTCGGAACAAGATGGCGTTTCGATTCTCGTCCTCCACTATGGTGCCGCTGCCGCTGATACCGGCCGCCAAGCCACCGAGCAAACCGTTAGCACCATCGCCCCCCACCAACGCGGCGGCACCTGCGGCTTGCAGCAAGGGAGCCACCGCCGGTGCCGCACCATCGTCTCCGGCGCGCCTGCCACCGCCAGATCGCTTGGAAGCGCTGCTTTGCAGTCCGGAGGTGATCCCGTAGGCACCCTCCCCGGCGAACCCCGATACCAATGCCCGCAACGACTTGGCCAGTTCGGTGACACGGGTATTGCGAGCTTCGTAGAAGAACAGTCCTTCCTTCTCCTCGCCGATACCTGCGGCAACCGCCATCGGAGCCCTGTCGACCTGCTGTGCCCACTCGCGCACCAAGTCGAGAAGTTGGCCATCGTTGGCGAAGACGATGAGGCCATTGGAACTTTCCAGCGGTACCAGCATTATGCTGCCGACCGCTTCGCCGATACCGACGCTGTATCCTTGCGCCGCAATCACGGTCTTGAGTTGACTGGCCATGTCGGCAGCACTGACGAAGGCCGGATCGATACGCAGGCTGTGACGTCCACGCATGAAAGGTTGATCGAGAAGGCGGACGGCTTCGGTGGCCTGGTTGACGATGGAAGACATGCCCTTGAGCATCAAGCCACTCCGCGCACCATCGGCCATCACGCTCAGGCCGGATTTTTCGTAGGCGCTGTTCAACCAGGGAATCACCTCCTTGGGGTCGACGCTGTGCAACGCCACGAATTGAAATACCGGCCGATAGGCAATCGGCACGCTAGGCCGTGCTTCGCCACTGATGAGAATGGGCGGCTCGTCCGGGCTGAGCCCTACCTGCTTGATCTGGAAGCGATAGATATCGCCTTGGTGGAGTATCTCCACGCCGTAGTTGACGAGCACCTGGCGCGCGACTTCGTAAACCATCTGTGCAGTCTGCGGCTGTTCCAAACGAACGGTCACGCGATCAGTCTTTTCCTTCAGAGCGCTTTCGATCTCAAACGGCAAACCGAGGATGTTGCCGAATACCTCGTTGATGAATGCGGCAAGCTGTACGTCCTCCACGTTCAGACTGATGTCAGCCTTCTTGTCGTCGAGGATCGCCTTGTCCATTCGATCGACTACACCGCCTACGATCGACCGAGGCGATGTGGGCGTGCCACTGAACTCCGTCTTCGGAACAGCCAACGATGCCGGAGCTTTCTTTCCGTCGTCGCTCAGCAGGGCTACGCCCTCGGTTGCCTTGGCTTTTTCCGACTTCGCGAGCAATGGTTCGGGAAACTGCAATGGGGAAGTACTGCAACCTGCCAATATGGCCAGACAGACGACAACGGACAACGGGTGGCGCAAGAAGGCAAAGCTCGGCCTATGGCAAGGGTGCATACAGTTTCCTTTCAAAACCCTGGGTGTTCCCGTCCTGCGAGAACGAGAAGCGGATTCCTTGTTCAGTGATGCTCTCCAGACGCTCGCCGCCAGGCAGAGTGGCGCCCGCCGCAAAACGCCGCAGAGGCTCCTCGGCGCTTTTGGCAACAAGGGCGAAGATGCCGCCTTCATCGCGGACAATGCCGCGTAGCAGCCAATCGACCTTGATTAGCGCCACTCCATCCACGCCCACCGAAACCCGCTTCGATTCAGCTTCGCGCTCCTCGTCCACGGCTCTCCCCCACCACGACATTCCAGCCAACTTGCCGGCAACCGTCGTATCAACCGCAACGGACGGAACTTCCGCCAGAACCCACTTCCGGGCTTCAGGAGTGGGCAAGGCGGAAAGATCGGCACTCGGAGCAAAGACAAGTCCGGCAAAGATGGAAGCGACCAGAAGCAGAAGATTCCAGCGAGCAAAGGCATGAGGCGTCATTGGGTTTGCAAATGGCAGGATGGAAAGCGATGAGTTGAAGATGCGGGAAGTGTGGCATTTATAGAAAATTGAAAATCCTGAGTTAGAAGTAAGAAAACTCCCAACTTACAAGTCGTAAAACCCAATCATTTCGAGACTCCATCGCCAAGCACGCAAGGACCCGACCATTACGGCAGGCGGCACCGGATGGATAGGCAAACAGTGCAGTCGGTACGGGTAACGGCTTGCACACCCCGCGCAGGATTCGCGTCACTCGGCCAGGACTGTCACTGCACCGAGACGCCAACAGCGGCAATGCAACCGACATTCACCTAGCGAACTCGGCCAAGAGCAGGAAGGCGAACCGACTCCACGCTCGCCCTAATGCGACGACACGTACTCCGCCCCCCCCTGCGCCGGCGGCAGCGAGAAACCCGCGCGCAGGCGTCGGGCCTCGGCCAGTGGCGAACGGCCGAACAGACGCTTGAATTCGCGGTTGAACTGCGAAGCGCTGGCGTAGCCGACCGCATGGCAGGCGGCCTGGGCGCTCATGCCCTGGCGCACCATCAGCAGACGCGCCTGGTGCAGGCGTGTGCACTTCAGGTACTGCATCGGCGAGGTCTGGGTGATCGCCTTGAAATGGCTGTGGAACGACGGCACGCTCATCCCCGCCTCGCCCGCCAGTTGCGCCAGCTCGAGCGGCTCGGCGTATTGCGCGTGGATGCGACGCAGCGCCCGGGCAATGTTGCCGAAGCGCCCGCGCATGGCCAGTGCCGCGCGCATGGCGCCGCCCTGGGGGCCGGTGAGCACGCGGAAGTACAGCTCGCGCAGTAGCGCAGGGGCGAGGATCGCTGTCTCCAGCGGATCGCCCAGCGCCTCCAGGAAGCGCAACACCGATGCCCGCAGCGGCGCGTCCATAGGGCTGGACAGCAGACTGCGCGGTGCCTCGACCTGTGCAGGCGCGCGCTGACGGTCGATCTCCACCGCCAGCCCGGCCGCCAGCGGGAAATCCAGGTGCAGGTAGATCGCCAGCAGCGGTCGCTCTGGCGTGGCATCGGTCTCCATGGTGAACGGCACCGGCACCGCCACGGCCAGGTAGTGCTGCTCGTCGTACAGGTAGACCTGCTCGCCGAAATAGCCGCGCTTTCGCCCCTGGCAAACGATGACGATCCCCGGATCGTAGAGCACCGGCGTCCGCGCCAGCGGTCGGTCCGAACGCAGCAGGCGGACGCTGTCGAGCCCGGTGAGGTTGTAGCCCTCCCGGGGCGCCAGGTTTTCGAGCAACGCGACCATGCGCTGTCGGTCGGCGGAGCGGATAGCTTCTGAATCAGACGGTGATGCGCTCATAGAATCAGGCAATGAAACGAGAGATTCCGGTCTCTGAGATAGGGACATTTCTGCGTATTGTGCACTCATTCCCCCATAACGGAGTCACACCATGTCGTTTCGCAAGACCCTGTTGATCACCGGCGCCAGCAGCGGCTTCGGCCAGGCCCTGGCCCGCGAGGCCCTGAATTCCGGTCACCGCGTGGTGGGCACGGTGCGCAGCGAGGAGGCCAGGAGCGCACTGGAAGCCGTGGCGCCGGGCCAGGCCTTCGGCCGGCTGCTGGACGTCACCGACCTTGCCGCCATCGAGCCGACGGTCGCAGCCATCGAGCGCGACATCGGTCCGCTGGACGTGCTGGTGAACAGTGCCGGCTATGGTCATGAAGGCATCCTCGAGGAGTCGCCGCTGGCCGAGATGCGCCGGCAGTTCGAGGTCAACCTGTTCGGCGCGGTCGCGATGATCCAGGCCGTGCTGCCCTACATGCGTCGGCGCCGCCGCGGTCATATCCTCAACATCACTTCCATGGGCGGCTACATCACCATGTCCGGCATCGCCTACTACTGCGGCAGCAAGTTCGCCCTGGAAGGGCTTTCCGAAGCCTTGGGCAAGGAGGTAGCCAGCCTCGGCATCGCCGTCACCGCCGTGGCCCCCGGCTCCTTCCGCACCGACTGGGCCGGCCGTTCGATGGTCCGCAGCCCGCGCACCATCGCCGACTACGACGCGCTCTTCGACCCGGTCCGCCAGGCTCGCCAGGAAAAGAGCGGCAAGCAACCGGGCGACCCGCGCAAGGCCGCGCGCGCCATGCTCCAGGCCATCGACGCGGAAAACCCGCCGGCGCACCTGCTGCTGGGCAGCGATGCACTGGGGCTGGTGCGGCAGAAGCTGAAGGCGCTGGAGGAGGAAATCGCGGCGTGGGAAGAGGTCACGCGGTCGACGGATGGATGAGGTTTGGAAAGTCGTAGACGGATAATTCCACGGCATTATCCGCCGATACCGCGCCGAACCGGCGGATAACCGCACTGCGGTTATCCGCCCTACGCCATGGCCAGGTTGCTGGCCCGCTCCGACAACAGACAGCCCTTTTCCTGCAAGTACCGAATCGCCTGCCGTGCCGTGGCGGGGTTCATCGTATTGCCGATGAAGGTCGTCAGCGAGTCGGTGAACTCCAGCACGATGTTCTCGGTGTAGTGCCATTTCCGGTAGTCCACCCGGGAAATGCTGGAATACGGCTTCGAGCGCGTGCGAATGACGCGGAACTCGACACGGTCCGCATGCAGGACCAGCCGCGGGGACAGGTCGCTGTGGGCCCAGCATAGCCAGGGAATGCCTTTCCAGCCGGCGAACGCGGCGACCAGGCGCACGTTCAGGCCGCTGTCCGTCGCAGGATCCTTCGTCACGCGCCCTCGCCTCCCAGATAACAGCCGCGCTGCTTGTCCACTGTCACCGTATGCCCGAAGCCCAGGACGAACCTGTCGTGGAACGGAAGCCCGGCGAGCCAGGAGGTCGCGCCGGTCCGCAGCCTCTCGTCGCGCCCGCCCCTCACTCCCCCACCCGCCCCTCGACCCTCCGCAAGCGCGCCATGCTGTACACATCCACGAAGCGCCCGTCCCGCACCGCGTAGTCGCGCATCTCTCCTTCGGTCTCGAAGCCGAACTTGCGATACAGCGCCAGCGCCGGGGCGTTGTCGGTGTAGACGGTGAGTTCGACGCGGCGCAGGTTCATCCAGTTGTCGGCGATGTCCAGCAGTTCGCCGAGCAGGCGGCTGCCGACGCCCTTGCCCTGCCAGGCGACGGCGACGCCCATGCCGATGCTGCCGCTGTGGCTGCGGCGGATGCGCGGGTGCTGTTCGAGGCTGGCGCTGCCGATGACGTCGCCCTGGTGCAGGGCGACGAGGATCAGCAGGCGGTCGTCGTCCGCGCTGTCGTGCAGGCGCTTGCGGCGCTGCTCCACCGACTGGTAGGGCATCTGCAGGACCTGGCGGGCCACGGCGGGGTCGTTGTACAGGGCGGTGAGGCCTTCCACATGGCGTTCGCTGTAGCGTTCGAGGCGGATCGTCGGCGATTCGGCGGTCATTGCGGTCATCCCTGGGCTGTCTGGCCACCCAGCATAAGCGTCTGCGCCGGGCTCGACCAGCCGGTCGGAGATCGCGCTTTCCCTGCCGCGCGGCTCTGGCTAAGCTCGACCTTCGAACAACGAAAGGACGCCAGCATGGTCCAGAGCGCCCCAGCCAGCGAAATCGCCGCCCTCATCCTGCGCGGTTTCGACGATTACCGAGAGCAGTTCCGCGAGATCACCGACGGCGCCCGTGCCCGCTTCGAGCAGGCGCAGTGGCAGGAAGCGCAGCGCGCCTCGGCGCAGCGGATCAACCTCTACGAGGAAAAGGTCGCCGAGACGGTGGCCGGGCTGCGCGCGGGGCTGGCCGACAGCGAGCTGCTGGACGTGGAGCGCTGGCCGATCATCAAGAGCGCCTACATCGCGCAGATCGACCTGCGGCTGGACGACGAGCTGGCCGAGACCTGGTTCAACTCGATCTTCTGCGGGCTGTTCAGCCACGACAACATCAGCGACGGCACGATGTTCGTGCACACCACCCGGCCCTCGCTGCGCGCCCACGCCCGCGCGCCCTACACCCGCACCTACCGGCCAGGCGGCGACCTGCGCCAGGCGCTGGAGAAGATCTTCGACGACTACCGCTTCGACGTGCCCTACGACGACCGCGAGCGCGACCTCGAACGGATCGACGCACTGCTGCACAGCAACCTGCCGGACTGGGTGTGCAAGGACCCGGACCTGGCCATCGAGCTGATCGGCTCGGTGTTCTATCGCAACAAGGGCGCCTACCTGGTGGGCCGCCTGTTCACCCCGGACGAGCAGTGGCCGCTGGTGTTCCCGCTGCTGCACCGCGAGGGCCACGGCATCCAGTTCGACACGGTGATCACCGACGAGGCGGAAGTCTCGATCATCTTCTCCTTCACCCGCTCCTACTTCATGGTCGACGTGCCGGTGCCGGCCGAGCTGGTGGCCTTCCTCAAGCGCCTGCTGCCGGGCAAGCACCTGGCCGAGCTGTACACCTCGATCGGCTTCTACAAGCAGGGCAAGAGCGAGTTCTACCGCGCCCTGATCAACCACCTGGCGACCACCGACGACCGCTTCGTCATGGCCCCCGGCGTGCGCGGCATGGTGATGAGCGTGTTCACCCTGCCCGGCTTCAACACGGTGTTCAAGATCATCAAGGACCGCTTCAACCCCTCGAAGAGCGTCGACCACGCCACGGTGATCCAGAAGTACCAGTTGGTGAAGAACCACGACCGGGTCGGACGCCTGGCCGACACCCAGCAGTTCGCCGACTTCCGCTTCCCGGTGAGCAAGTTCGAGCCGGAGTGCCTGGCCGAACTGCTGGAAGTGGCGCCGTCGACGGTGGTGGTGGAAGGCGACGTGGTGCTGATCCGCCACTGCTGGACCGAGCGGCGCATGACCCCGCTGAACATCTACCTGGAGAACGCCAGCGAGGCACAGACCCGCGAGGCGCTGAACGACTACGGGCTGGCGATCAAGCAACTGGCGGCGGCGAACATCTTCCCCGGCGACATGCTGCTGAAGAACTTCGGCGTGACCCGCCATGGCCGGGTGGTGTTCTACGACTACGACGAGATCTGCTACCTCACCGAGGTGAACTTCCGCTACATCCCCGAGCCGCGCTTCCCAGAGGACGAGATGTCGTCCGAGCCCTGGTATTCGGTGGGGCCCAACGACGTGTTCCCGGAAGAATTTCCGCGCTTCCTGTTCGTCGACCTCAACCAGCGCCGGCTATTCGCCAAGCTGCACGGCAACCTCTACGACGCCAAATACTGGCAGGGCCTGCAGGAGCAGATCCGCGAGGGCAAGGTGATCGACGTGTTTCCCTATCGGCGGCAGGAGACGCCTGAGCAGTTGCTCAAGTAGACCGAACCAGCCGCCCATTCCTAGACCAACTGCGCCCCCAGCGCCCGCACCACCCGCTGCAACTCCGCCCGTCCACCGGTGGCGACGCGCAGGCCGGTGATCTCGCGGCGCGGCGGGTAGTGTTTGCGCAGGGCGTCGAAGGCGGCGCGGCGGGTGGCGCTGTCGCCGGTCAGGCTGCGACGGAAGGCGGCGTCGTCGCTGCGCGGGTCGTATACCGCGCGGCACAGCGTGGCCAGCGCCCAGGCCGGGTCGCAGCCGGGGTTGAGTTGCAGGCCGGCGAGCCAGGTTTCCGGCAGCACGTCTTGCAGGCTCACGCGTTCGGCGATGCCGCGCCAGGCGCAGTAGGCCTGGTAGATCTGTGCGGTGCCGCGCAGCTTGCCTTCCAGGCTGTAGCCGGCGATGTGCGGCGTGGCGATCAGGCAGCGCGCGGCCAGTTCGGGGTCGGCCTGCGGTTCGCCTTCCCAGACGTCCAGCGCCACTTCCAGGTCGGCGCCGCCTTCGAGCAGGCGGCGCAGGGCCTGGTTGTCGACCACCGCGCCACGGCTGGCGTTGACCAGCCAGGTGCCGGGACGCAGGGCGGCCAGGCGGGGCTCATCCAGCAGGTGGCGGGTCGGGTGTTCGCCGTCGCGGTTCAGCGGAGTGTGCAGGCTGATCACGTCGGCCTCGGCCAGCAGCCGTTCCAGCGAGACGAATTCGCCGTCCGGCTCGCGTGCCTGGCGCGGCGGATCGCAGACCAGCACTTTCCAGCCCAGCCCGCGCAGCACCTCCACCAGCCGCCCGCCGACCTGCCCGGCGCCGACCACCCCATAGGTGCGTTCGGCCAGGTCGGCGCCGCGCACCTCGGCCATCGCCAGCAGGCAGCCGAGCACGTAGTCCACCACCCCGCGGGCGTTGCAGCCGGGCGCGCTGGACCAGGCGATGCCGGCCTCGGCGAAGTAGTCGAGGTCGAGGTGGTCGGTGCCGATGGTGCAGGTGCCGACGAAGCGCACCGGCGAGCCGGCCAGCGCGGCGCGGCTGACCTCGGTGACCGAGCGCACCAGCAGCACGTCGACCTCGGCCAGCGCCGCGCAGTCGATGGCGCGCCCGGGCAAGCGGCGAATGGAGCCCTGGTCGGCGAAGAAGGCGTCGACCACGGGAATGTTTTCATCGGCGAGAATACGCATGCAGACCTCCGCGAACGAGGCTGCACACTCTAGCAGGCCGAGGGCTCGCGGTGTTGCCGAACGGCTCGCGAGGCGGACCTGCCAGCGCCATGCGCAAGCCTCGACGATCGCGTTTCTCCCAACCACGACCGCGAACGATGGCCAGCTACAAGGAACAGAACCGCGAACGCCTCGTCCGCCTCCTCGACCAGGCGGCGTACGCCAGGGAGCCCGTTCATCGAGCCGGTAGCTCGCTCCGCTCCGGCATGGCCGCCAGGCGCTGGCGCATTTCCTCGCTGGCGGCAGGCCCGGCCTGCACGGTGCATTGCTCCAGCGGTACCGTTCGGCCATCGGCGAGAGCCGCCATGAACGAGCGCACCGGCCACCCGCTTGTTCGCTCGACGAGCTGCACGCTCTGCCCTTCCTCTGCGTAATGGCGATTGCCCCAGGCGACGAAAGCCATGAGCACGACGCGAAAATCCTCGCCCTTGGCCGTGGGCACGTACTGATAGCGCAGCGGACGCTGGCTGTAGGGCTGGCGTTCGAGCAGGCCCGCCTCCACCAGCGCGTTCAGGCGCCGGGTGAGCATGTTCGGCGCGATATCCAGGCTGCGGGAAAATTCGTCGAAGCGGCGCAGGCCCTGTAGCGCATCGCGCATGATCAGGATGCTCCACCATTCGCCGACCCGTTCCAGGCTGCGGGCTATGGGGCATTCGGCATCGGCGAAGGTCTTGCGTTGCATGGTTCTTCCTTGGCGAGGCTCACAAAGTGCTGGTCCGCATGTTACTTTCATGATGATAGTTACGTCCACTGACTGCTATTCCATCGGAACAGAAGGACTCGGACCCTCATGAGCAAACGTATCGTCGTCACCGGCATGGGCGCGGTCAGCCCGCCGGGCTGCGGAGTCGAACCCATATGGCAACGCCTGCTGGCCGGGCAATCGGGCATCGCCACGCTCCCAGCGGAGCTGATCGGCGACCTGCCCATCAGCATCGGCGGCCAGGTCCCCGACCGTGCCCAGGACCCGCAGGCCGGCTTCGATCCCGACCTGCTGCTGGCCGCCAAGGAACAACGCAAGATGGACCGCTTCATCCTCTTCGCCCTGGCCGCCGCGCAAGAGGCCCTGGTGCAGGCCGGCTGGGCGCCGCAGAGCGCCGAGGCGCAGGAGCGCACGGCGACCGTCATCGCCTCCGGGGTGGGCGGCTTTCATGCCATCGCCGAAGCGGTGCGGACCACCGACGGCAAGGGACCGCGACGCCTGTCGCCCTTCACCATCCCGTCCTTTCTCTGCAACATGGCGGCCGCCCATGTGTCGATCCGCCATGGCTTCAAGGGACCGCTGGGCGCCCCGGTGACCGCCTGCGCGGCGGGCGTGCAGGCCATCGGCGACGCGGCGCGGATGATCCGCGCGGGAGAGGTCGACGTGGCGCTCTGCGGCGGCGCGGAAGCGACCATCCACCGGGTGAGCCTGGCCGGCTTCGCCGCCGCGCGCGCCCTGTCCAGCGATTTCAACGACAGCCCCGAGCGCGCCTCGCGCCCCTTCGACCAGGCCCGCGACGGCTTCGTCATGGGCGAAGGCGCCGGCCTACTGGTCATCGAGGAACTGGAGCACGCCCTGGCGCGCGGCGCCAGGCCCATCGCCGAGCTGGTGGGCTACGGCACCAGCGCCGACGCCTACCACATGACCGCCGGGCCGGAAGATGGCAGCGGCGCCCGCCGGGCCATGCAGCAGGCGCTGCGCCAGGCCGGCGTGGAAGCGGCCGCGGTGCAGCACCTGAATGCCCACGCCACCTCCACCCAGGTAGGCGACAAGGGCGAACTGGCCGCCATCAAGGCCGTGTTCGGCACCGGCAGCGGGCTCGCCATCAGCGCGACCAAATCCGCCACCGGCCACCTCCTGGGCGCCGCCGGCGGCATCGAGGCGATCTTCACGGTCCTGGCACTGCGCGACCAGCTCGCCCCCGCCACGCTAAACCTGGAAACGCCCGACACCGACGCCGAGGGCCTCGACCTGGTTCGCGGCGAAGCCCGGCGCTGGCCGATGGAACACGCGCTGTCCAATGGCTTCGGCTTCGGCGGGGTGAATGCCAGCCTGTTGTTCCGGCGTTGGGTGTAGGGTGGGCGACCCCTCTGCCAGTCGTTCCTGAGCACGCTGGCGGAGGGGAAGCCACTCATGTCGCATTGCCCCAGAGCGTGTGGGTTTTCCTATGCTGTAACTGCGTCGTGATGGTCTAGGCGCGATCTGGATTCGTGGGGCAATTGCTTGTGGAGTGGGCGTTCAATGACCGCTTTCGGCCAGAAGCAGCCGCTCGATTTGGGCTGAATCTTACCTGTGGCGTTGCGTAGTCTATTACTAATGTCATCAGTCGGGATTTGGCAGGCTGCGGTGTGAAGCACGCGGCAGGCGAGAGCGAAGTCCAAGCAAGGGGGCAGTCGTGGAAAACTTCCATATTCTGGCGACCGTGCTTTCGATGATTCTGGGCTTGTCCATCACCAGGGTTCTGTTGTGCGCCATGACCGTTTTCAGGATTCGCCGCACGGCACAGCCAGACTGGGTCGCACTTGCTTGGGCACTCGTGCTTTTCCTGTTCCAACTGCAGTTCTGGTGGGCCCTAAACGACCTCCCCACCTTAAAGAATGCCTTTTCGTTCATCGAGTTCCTGCTTTTGGTCTGCCTGTCACTATCGCTGTTTAGTGCGGCGGCGTTGATATTGCCAAGTCGCAGCGAAGACGAGGCCGATGGCCTTCAGGTCTACTTTGAACAAGATGGACGCTTTGCCCTATTGGCGATCTGCATTTATCTAGGATTAGGAAGTACGACCAATATCCTGTTCGCCTCACCATTCCAGCTATGGGGTGCGTTGGATTTGGTCATGTTCACAGTATCGCTGGCAGCGTTCTTCTCTCGCTCTCGCCGCTTTTACGCGCCACTGACACTGGTGTATCTACCCTTGGCAATGATAGATATCGCTGTTTCGTTGGGAGCGTAGAAAGTTAGCGCTTTTCAACACTCAGAGGCTACTGCCCGCTTGTGGCCGGTAGCTATCGCTCATTACCGGCTGCTTTCGTCCCCTGGCTGCCGTCAGCCGCTGACAGAAAAGGCCACAAGGAGTTTGTGAAGCCAAGCCAAGGACACGTTCAACCCAAAACTAAAAATCCATGTCTACACAAAACCCTACCGCGACTCATAGAGCTATCGCAGAGCAGTGCAGCGAAGCGTGGTATGCTCCACCGCACGCTCAGATATCTGCCAAAGTGCCGGCAATAGCGCTTACTCTGATGGGCAATTTCGCATCGTTACCTCGAACTCATTGTAATCAAACGCCAGTACGCGAACGGTAGCAACCTCACTACTAAACGAGCGGCTTGCTCATATTGATACCGGTCACACAAAAGCCACTACCTTCATAAACATGTTTGGCTCGTTCGTTGTCGCCAGCTACTCGTAATTTTATCTGTTGAAATCCTCGAAGTTTAAGATCCCGCTCCAAAGACTCCAAGGCCTGCTTGGCGAGACCTTTTCCCTGGTGGACGGGAAGAATGTGGAAATCATTTATAAATGCCAAGTGCAGGGACAGATCCTCTTCGTACCACAGATATCCTATGACTTCTTCGGGGCCATCTGCCGGATCGTACAGGCACAGCAAAGATTGTCTAGCCGTATTGATACCGTCAGGTAAATCATCTGCTATTTCCAATTTGGCTTGCACAAGAGATTCACTGTACGAAAGCCTATGACTGGATGAAATCTCAGATGCATAGGCAGGGACAAAATAATCGAGATAACCTGAGAATTCGCTTTCTCGCATAGGTCTTAAAGAGATCATTGGACGCTTCCATTTTTTAATGTTTTTTCTTGGCAGAACATAAGTATTCTAAAAGTGAGAACTTCACAGCGCTAGCGCGATAATAATCAGCTGCCAAAGGCATGACAGCATCTTACGATAGAGCCCGAAAGGGTTCCGCCAGCACTAACGGAAAGACCAGACTTACACCCGCCCATGAGAGTTTACCGTATCGTCTCTCTTAAGTCTGGTAAACATCTGGGTCGGCTATTCGACCCGAGAGCCTGCCGATCATTGCCGAGGGCAACTCATGGTGCAAACTCTGTTAGGTAGTTCGTCTTCTTTGGTCGAACGGCAGCTTCCGAGCCCTAGCCGCTTCTCGTGGAGGACAGCTAACGCTGGCTCGTCACGCTCCCCACGAGAGCACGCTGCAATACACCGCTTGCACTGACATAAAGTCCAAGGGCGATGGCCATCATGATTGAGTAAGCAAGATCAATTCAGCGGCCTTCGATCATTCCATTTCCTTACTGACTCCCTGCTGGGCAGATCAATCTAAACGAAAGGGTAAGTCCGCTCTTGACCGGAAGCTGACACTAGTGGCGGGCAGCTACGGCCAATAACGGACTGTCGGCATCGCCATCACTAGTTACTGAAGATCAGCACAAAGCAACTACCTGATACAGCATTGCAATCACTTGGCCGCAAGCGCCTCGGGCACCTTCCAGCCACCGCCCAACGCTTTGAATGCCGCAACGCCAGTGCGGGCCGACTCGGTTTGCGCCTGGGCTCGGGCATCGGCGGCGCGCAGCAGGTTGTCGTCGGCCTGCAGCACTTCGATCAAGCTGACGACGCCCTGCTGGTAGGCCTCGAACGATGCCTGCCGCGCGCGGCTGAGCGAATCCACGCCCTGCTCAAGCACGTTGGCTTGCTGCTCACGCTTGACCAGTGCCGAGAAGGCGTTTTCCACGTCCTCGGTGGCGCGCAGCACGGCGAGGCGGTAAGCCGCCAGTTGCTCGGCTTCCTGCCCTTTGGCCAGGTCGATCTGGGCATCGATGCGGCCGAAGTCAAACAGGCGCCAACGTAGCCCCAGCACACCACTCATCTGGCTGGCGCCGCTGCTGAACAGGTTGCCATCGGACACCGACGTGGCACTGCCGATCAGCCCGCTCAGCGAAAACTTCGGGTAGTACTCGGCAATGGCCGCACCAATGCGGGCGTTCGAAGCAGCCAGGCGACGCTCAGCGACGATCAGGTCGGGCCGACGACGCAGCAGGTCGCCAGGTGTACCGCTCGCAGCGATCTGCGGTGTCATCGGGATAGCCTCGCTCCCGACCAACTCGGCGCGATACGTGCCAGGTTGCGCACCAAGCAGCACGTCGAGAGCGTTCATCGCAGCATCCAATCCGGTCTCCAGCACCGGTACCGAGGCGCTTACCTGAGCCAGTGCGCCGTGGGCCTGATGCACCTGCAATTCGGCAGCCAGCCCCTGGCCTTGCAGCAACTCGATGGTGGCCACCAGTTCCTGTTGCGTCTTCACCTGCTGACGTGCCACGGCGATACGGGTTTGCAGGCCGTGAATGCTGATGTAGGTATCGGCGGTCTGCGCTGCGATAGCCAGTCGGGTAGCAGTGACTCCCGCCTGCGAGGCCTGATATTCCGCCAGCGCAGCCTCGCGATCACGACGCCGACCTCCGAAAACATCCAGCTCCCAACTGGCGCCAAGATCGGCTTCATAGCTGTTGCCATAGCGGTCGAATCCTGGCGTGGAATCGAGTACCTGGCCCAACGGCGTCTCCACCGATTGGTAGGCGCGTGCCGCCTGGCCGCTGACGGAGCCGGACGGCAACAGTGCCGCATTGGCCGCACCCAGGCCGGCGCGGGCTTGGGCGATACGTGCCTCGGCCTGGGCCAGATCCAGGTTCTGCTGCAGTGCGAGCGTTACGAAGCGAGTCAATTGCGGGTCGCCAAAGCCCGCCCACCAATCGATCAAATCGCCCATGGAACTCACAGGCCGCTGCTCGACAGCCTCCTGCCCCAGGAAGCGCTCGGACAGGGAAATCTCGGGACGCTGGTAATCGGGGCCAACCGCGCAGCCTGCCACCAGGTCGGTACTGATCAGTACAACGAGGAGTCGCTTCGACAGCATGGATGTTCTTCCAGGGCAAGGGAGGAGATTGCAGAAATTGTGACCATAATACTTTTTGGTCACTAATTGTCTATCACCCTGCCGCTCTGTAGGCTATCCCCCATGAACAAGACCCCCTCCCCCAAAGTTGCAGCACGTGGTCCGGTGGATCACGAGGTGCGTGATCAGATCGTGGCAGCGGCGACCGAGCACTTCCGCCTGTATGGCTACGAGAAGACCACGGTTTCCGACCTGGCCAAGGCCATCGGTTTTTCCAAGGCCTATATCTACAAGTTCTTCGAGTCCAAGCAGGCCATCGGCGAGATGATCTGCTCGAGCTGCCTGCAGCAGATACAGACCGAGGTGAATGCTGCCATCCATGAGGTGGACAGCCCGCCGGAGAAGCTGAGGCGCATGCTCAAGGTGCTGATGGAAGCCTGCCTGCGGCTGTTCTTCCAGGATCGCAAACTCTACGAAATCGCCGCCTCCGCCGCCTCCGGGCGCTGGCCGGCAACCCTGCTCTACGAAGGCTTCATCGAGCAGACCCTTCGCGAGATCCTGCAGCAGGGCCGGCAGAGCGGCGACTTCGAGCGCAAGACGCCTCTGGATGAAACCACCCGCGCGATCCACCTGATCATGCGCCCCTATTTCAACCCGCTGCTGCTCCAGTACGGGCTCGAAACCACCGATGAAGCGCCGGCCCTGCTGTCCAGCCTGGTGTTGCGCAGTCTGTCACCCTGATTAGTGACTATTGACTAAATTGGTCACAAGAATCAAAGTGAGGCTCCCTACGACTTCGCAACGGGTTCCTCATGCGCCGGCGCAACCTCCTTCTGTCCCCCCTGGTCGGTGTAATTCCGTTCGTGCTGCTCGCCTGTAGCGACCAGACGCCCCCCGATCCCCGCACTGACGCGCCACTGGTTCGCATCACCACCATCCAGTCGGCAACCGCTACATCGCGCGCCTTCACCGGCATCGTCGCGGCCAGGGTGCAGAGCGACCTGGGTTTCCGCGTGTCCGGCAAGGTGTTGCAGCGCCTGGTCGATACCGGCCAGACCGTCAAGCGTGGCCAGGTGCTTTTGCGCCTCGATCCTATCGACCTGCAACTCGCCGCCCATGCCCAGCGCGAGGCGGTGACCGCAGCGCGGGCACGGGCTCAGCAGGCCAGCGATGACGAAGCTCGTTACCGCGCCCTGCGCGGCACTGGCGCGGTATCGGCATCTGCCTACGACCAATACAAGGCAGCGGCGGATGCGGCTCGCGCGCAACTCAGTGCAGCCGAGGCCCAAGCCAAGGTTGCCGGTAACGCCACCCGCTACGCCGAGCTGCTCGCCGATGCCGACGGTATCGTCATGGAGACACTGGCCGAGCCAGGCCAGGTGGTCAGCGCCGGCCAGGCCGTGGTACGGCTTGCACATGCCGGCCCACGCGAAGCCCTGGTGCAACTGCCGGAAACCCTGCGTCCAGCAGTCGGTTCCAGCGCTGAGGCCAAGCTCTTCGGCAGGCAAGACGTCAGCGTCGCCACCCGACTGCGCCAGCTGTCGGATGTCGCCGACCGCCAGACCCGCACTTTCGAGGCGCGTTACGTGCTCGAAGGCGAGCTGTCCGACGCGCCGCTGGGCACCACCATCACCGTGCAAATCAGCGATCCGCAAACTGCTTCACCAAGCACAGTGCAGGTGCCCATCGCCGCGCTGTACGACGCAGGCAACGGGCCTGGCATCTGGATGATTCGCGGAGAGCCCGCAGAGGTGGCGTGGACGCCCGTAAACGTTCAGTCGCTGGATGATGAGAGCGCTCGCATCAGCGGCGCGATCAAGCCGGGCGACCAGATCGTCGCCCTGGGCGCGCACCTGCTGCGCGACGGCCAGGCCGTTCGCCTGGCCGAGCCGGCCACCGTGGCGGCAGCCGAGGAAGGCCAGCCATGAGCGAAGGTCGTTTCAACCTCTCCGCCCTCGCCGTGCGCGAGCGCTCCGTCACCCTGTTCCTGGTCTGCCTGATCTCCCTGGCGGGTCTCGTCGCCTTCTTCAAGCTGGGGCGTGCCGAAGACCCGGCCTTCACCATCAAGGTCATGACCATCGTCACCGCCTGGCCGGGCGCCACCGCCCAGGAAATGCAGGATCAGGTCGCCGAGAAGATCGAGAAGCGCCTGCAGGAACTGCGCTGGTACGACCGCAGCGAAACCTATACACGCCCGGGGCTGGCCTTCACCACCCTGTCGCTGCTCGACACCACCCCACCCTCGGAGGTGCTCGAGGAGTTCTACCAGGCGCGCAAGAAGATCAGCGACGAGGCCAAGACGCTGCCTACCGGGGTGATCGGCCCGCTGGTCAACGATGAGTATTCGGACGTCACCTTCGCCCTGTTCGCGCTCAAAGCCAGGGGCGAGCCGCAACGCCACCTGGTGCGCGACGCCGAGACCCTGCGTCAGCGCCTGCTGCATGTACCGGGCGTGAAGAAGGTCAACATCATCGGCGAACAGGCCGAGCGCATCTTCGTCGAGTTCTCCCACGAGCGCCTGGCCACCCTGGGCATCGGTCCCCAGGACGTGTTCGCCGCGCTCAACGGGCAGAACGCCCTGACCCCGGCCGGCTCCGTGGAAACCCGTGGCCCCGACGTGTTCCTGCGTCTGGACGGTGCCTTCGATGAGCTAGAGAAGATTCGTGACACTCCGATCATCGCCCAAGGCCGCACCTTGAAGCTTTCCGATGTTGCCACGGTCAAGCGCGGCTACGAAGACCCGGCCACCTTTCTGATTCGCAACGGCGGCGAACCGGCCCTGTTGCTCGGCATCATCATGCGTGAAGGCTGGAACGGGCTCGACCTGGGCAAGGCCTTGAACGATGAAGTGCAGCAGATCAACGCTGAGCTGCCGCTGGGCATGAGCCTGAGCAAGGTCACCGACCAGGCCGTCAACATCAGCGCGTCCGTCGACGAGTTCATGATCAAGTTCTTCGTCGCGCTGCTGGTGGTGATGCTGGTGTGCTTCGTCAGCATGGGCTGGCGCGTCGGCGTGGTAGTCGCGGTGGCAGTGCCGCTGACTCTGGCGATGGTCTTCGTGGTGATGGCCGCCACTGGCAAGAACTTCGACCGCATAACCCTGGGCTCGCTGATCCTCGCCCTTGGCCTGCTGGTAGACGACGCCATCATCGCCATCGAGATGATGGTGGTGAAAATGGAGGAAGGCTACGACCGTGTGCGGGCCTCCGCCTATGCCTGGAGCCACACAGCGGCGCCGATGCTCTCCGGCACCCTGGTTACCGCCGTCGGCTTCATGCCCAACGGCTTCGCCCGCTCCACGGCCGGCGAATACACCAGCAACATGTTCTGGATCGTCGGCATCGCGCTGATCGCTTCCTGGCTGGTCGCGGTGATCTTCACGCCGTACTTCGGCGTCAAGCTGCTGCCCGAGATCAAGAAGGTCGAGGGCGGTCACGACGCCATCTACGACACTCCGCGCTACAACCACTTTCGTCGGATTCTGGGTAAGGTGATCGCCCACAAGTGGCTGGTCGCAGGTTCAGTGATAGGGCTGTTCGTGACGGCCGTGCTCGGCATGGCGCTGGTCAAGAAACAGTTCTTCCCCATCTCCGACCGCCCCGAAGTCATGGTCGAGGTACAGATGCCTTATGGCACCTCGATCCTCCAGACCAGCGCAGCTGCGGAAAAAGTCGAAGCCTGGCTGGCCCAGCAGGCAGAGGCGAAGATCGTCACGGCGTACATCGGCCAGGGCGCACCGCGCTTCTTCATGGCCATGAGCCCGGAACTGCCGGATCCGTCGTTCGCCAAGATCGTCGTACGCACCGACAACCCGGATGAGCGCGAGGCACTCAAGCACAGGCTGCGCAAGGCGATTGCCGAGGGTCTGGCCAGCGAGGCGCAGGTGCGCGTCAGTCAATTGGTGTTCGGCCCCTACTCGCCCTACCCGGTGGCCTACCGGATTAGCGGCCCGGATCCGCAACGCCTGCGCGAGATCGCCAGCGAGGTGCGCCAAGTGATGGATGCCAGCCCGCTGATGCGGACGGTCAATACCGACTGGGGCACCCGCGCTCCCACGCTGCACTTCAATCTGCAGCAAGATCGCCTGCAAGCGGTGGGGCTAACCTCCAGTGCCGTTGCGCAGCAGCTGCAGTTTTTGCTCAGCGGCGTGCCCGTCACCGCCGTACGCGAAGACATCCGCACGGTGCAGGTCATGGCCCGTGCCGCTGGCGATATTCGCCTCGACCCGGCACGGGTGATGGATTTCACCCTGGCCGGCACCAATGGTCAGCGCATCCCGCTGTCGCAGATTGGCGAAGTGGAGGTACGCATGGAAGAGCCGATCATGCGCTGGCGCGACCGGGTGCCGACTATCACAGTGCGTGGCGATATCGCCGAAGGCTTGCAACCGCCAGACGTGTCGACCGCCATCAGCCAGCAGTTGCAACCCATCATCGACAGGCTGCCGAGCGGCTATCGCATCGAGCAAGCGGGCTCCATCGAGGAATCGGGCAAAGCCAGCAAGGCCATGCTGCCGCTGTTCCCGATCATGCTGGCCGTCACGTTGATCATCATCATCCTGCAGGTGCGCTCGATCGCCGCGATGATCATGGTCTTTCTCACCAGCCCGCTGGGGCTGATCGGCGTAGTGCCGACGCTGATCCTGTTCCAGCAGCCGTTCGGCATCAACGCGCTGGTCGGGCTGATCGCGCTGTCCGGCATCCTCATGCGTAACACGCTGATCCTGATCGGGCAGATTCGCCAGAACGAAGCGGCGGGTCTCGATCCGTTCCGCGCCGTGGTCGAAGCCACCGTGCAACGCGCTCGGCCGGTGATCCTCACCGCGCTGGCGGCGATCCTGGCGTTCATCCCACTTACGCATTCCGTGTTCTGGGGCACCCTCGCCTACACCCTGATCGGCGGCACCTTCGCCGGCACCGTGCTGACCCTGGTGTTCCTGCCGGCCATGTACGCCATCTGGTTCGGCATCCGCCCCATCCCCCACGAGCCACTCGCGCAGGCACAACCTGCATGAACAGCCCTTCCCTGATCGAGAGTAACTGCCATGCCCAACTCCCCAGTGGTCGTCATAACCGGCGTGTCATCAGGCATCGGTCGCACGGCGGCCGAACAGTTCGCCGGACGCGGTTGCCGCGTGTTCGGCAGCGTGCGCAACCCGGCCACTGCGCAGGCCATCCCCGGTGTCGAGCTGATTCACCTGGATATTCGTGACGAAGCCTCGATTCGCCAGAGCATCGAACATGTGATTGCAGAAGCTGGGCGCATCGACGTACTGGTCAACAATGCTGGCACCACACTGCTCGGTGCGACAGAGGAAACCGCCATCGACGAGGCCCAGGCGCTGTTCGACACCAACGTCTTCGGCGTCCTGCGCGTTACCCAGGCGGTACTGCCGCAGATGCGCAAGCAAAGCGCAGGGCGCATCGTCAACGTCAGTTCGGTGCTCGGCTTCCTGCCAGCACCCTACATGGGCCTGTACTCGGCTTCCAAACATGCAGTGGAGGGTTTGTCCGAGACCCTGGATCACGAGGTGCGGCGCTTCGGCATTCGCGTCGCGTTGGTCGAGCCTTCGTTCACCAAGACCAGCCTGGACCTCAACGCGCCACAGGCCGCCCTGCGTATCGCTACCTACGACAGCGAGCGGGCAACCGTCTCCCAGGCCATCCAGATGAACGTGCAGAAGGCACCTTTGCCCGATGCGGTCGCCGCGACCATCGTCGAGGCCGCCCTGGGCGCGTGGAAAATGCGCCACACCCCCAAAGGCGAGGCCACCCTGCTCAGACGCCTGCGCCGCTTTATGCCGGCAGGCCCAGTCGACTCGGGCCTGCGCAAGACCTTCGGCCTCGGCTGATTCACCTCTTCACGTACGAGACCACACCATGCACAGAGAACACAGCACACGTATCGTCGTTACCGGCCTGGGCATCGTCAGCCCTCTATGCTGTGGCAGCGAGACGGTATGGACGCGCCTGCAGGCCGGCCACTCGGGCCTAGACTGCAGCAGCCCCTCGGCAGTTAGCAAAGCGCGGCTAGCTGCAGCCGTCGAAATCTTCGCCCAAGTCTATGCATAGGCCATTTGGACGTGTCTAAGACATCGAAACTCTGAGTGCCCAAAGCGAAGACGAACTTCATTTTGTCGCTCTACTTGCGATGTCAGCTTAGATTCTGACAACGGTTGGAGCGTCCGATTACGGCCGTAGCTGCCCGCCACTAGTGTCAGCTTCCGGCCAATAGCAGCCGCTCCTGGCCAGAGACAGCAGCTTGAAGGAGTCGATGAATCTATGGTCGATTCAGGCTACGATGTTGAGCACTTGCGCCAGTACTGCGACAGTTATCGGACGCAGCCTGTGATTCCGCTGCGGCCCCTAAAGCGCAAACACAAGCCTGGGCCGAGCTGCCCCGGAGCAATTAAATGCTTATCCACCCGCGTGGTCGCTGCGACCGTGCGCGGCGATGAACATGGCGACGGCCGACCGGCAATAGGATTCTATTTCGTCCTCTGCTCTCGCCTGATCGAATCGGGCGATCATCAATAGATCGGAGCCTTTGAAGAGCGCGGCAAACAAGCGGGCGGCTTGGAGGGGATCGGGCACGTTGAGAAGCGCCTTCGCGTGAAGTTGGCGCAACAAGGCATCGATGTCGGCGATGACATGAGCGGCGCCGGCTTCGTAGTGGCACTTGCTCAGGGCGTTTTGACTCGTTTTATCGGCCATGACCATGGCTTCGATACTGCTGACGTCTGGTCTCAATAGCGTGCGCAGCAGTGATGTTCCCACCGCCATAAGTTGGTCTTCGACCGAACCTTCGACACCTTCAAGCAGGGCCTGTGGTGCAAACGACTGCTGGCAGCCGGCCGCGATGGCTGCGCTGAACAGCGCCTCCTTGTTCTCGAAACGCCTATAGATGCTGAGCTTGGATATCTTCGCCCGCTGGGCGACCTTGTCCAACGTCGTCGCTTGAAAACCCAATTCCACAAAAAGTTCGCTCGCGGCGTCGAGTATCGTTTGGGCAAGCGCCTCGTTGGTGGGCCGACCGCGGCGTGCCTGTATGGTTTCGGTCATGATATTGGTACTTTACAGTATCTTAATTTAAGATTTAGGATACCACTCAGTGTCTTAAATGAGCAATCCAAGGGCTTGGCTACAACCTGCCCTCCAGCGGAGCCCATCACCATGAATGACGTCATCATCATCGGCGGAAGTTTTGCAGGTCTCGCCGCCGCTTTGCAGCTCGGCCGTGCCCGTCGCAAGGTCATCGTTCTCGATACCGGTCGGCCGCGTAACCGCTTTGCCGGCCATTCGCATGGTCTGCTCGGTCACGATCACACGCCGCCGCTGGACATCCTGGCCGCGGCGCGGCAGCAGTTGACGCGCTATCCAACGGTCAGGCTAGTCAATGCCCGGGCAGAGAAGATTTCTGGCGTAATAGACGATTTCTGCGTTGTCACTGACGATCACGAAAGCCTAAAGGCCCGCCGCGTGATCCTGAGCTATGGCGTTGCCGATCAGATGCCTGATGTTCCAGGCTTTGCCGAGAGTTGGGGCACGTCCATCGTCCCCTGCCCCTATTGCGACGGCTTTGAAGCCGCCGGCCAGCATTGGGGCCTCGTGTGGTCCGGCCCGCAATCGCACAACCAGGTCAGGCTGTTCCTCGATTGGACCGACAGGTTGACTGTCTTTGCCGATGGTCACGACATTACACCTGATATCCAGGCCGATCTGGCGCACCGCAACATACCTGTCGTCGACGGACGGATCGTCGAGATCGCCCATCACCAGGGGCATATCGCTACCGTCAATCTCGACACTGGCTCCACTGTCGCGGTCGACATCCTGTTTGCTCATCCGCGCAACAAGCCGTCCGCAAACCTGCATGAATCGTTGGGCCTTGCCACGATGGATACGCCCACCGGCGTCGTGCTCAAGGTCGACGAGCGCCGCCAAACCAGCACGCCTGGCATCTATGCCGCCGGCGATCTCACCACCCCCATATTGCCCTCGGTCACCCAGGCATCATCGCAGGGCGCGATGGCGGGTATTTTCGCCCAGCAGTCGATGCTGGCTTGAGCCCATAGAGAGGAGATGAACATGGCCGTCGAGCCGGACAGCGCGGGGGTGCGCTTCCCTCCGCCCTTCATCTATCTGGGAGCGCTGCTGTTGGGGCTGGCGGCGGAGCGGTTCGTCGCCCTGCACTCTTTCGGCATCGATTGGTGGTTGCTGATCGCAATGGGCGCGCTGCCGTTCGCTGCCGGCGCGGTAATGATGCTTGCGGCGGCGGGGCTGTTCCGGCGTCTGGGCACCAACATTCCGCCGTCGCGACCAACGACCCTCATCGCAACGACCGGTCCCTATCGGTGGACCCGCAATCCCATGTATCTCGGCATGGCGCTTATCTATGCAGGCCTTGCGGTCGGCTTCGACGGACCGATCGCCTTCGCGTTGCTTCCGTTGGTGTTGGTCGCGATCCAGACGCAGGTGATCGCCCGCGAGGAGCGCTATCTCGAAGCAAAGTTCGGCGACGACTACCGCCGCTACAAGGCCGAGGTTCGCCGCTGGCTCTGACTATTCCGCAACTGCCGCCTGCGGGATTTTCTGATAACCAACACCGACTTTCTTGCCACGGCTACTGAATGGGCCCTGAGTTCGTAGATAACCAAGGGTCGCTTCTGGCCGATTGCAGCCCCTGACGAGAGCCCCCAAGCCCCCTCGAAAGTTCCCCCTCCGGTTTCGGACGGCAGCTCTCTAGCCTATCCTCCCCCGCCACAACAACAGGAGGTTCCATGCCGGTTTCGTTACCCTTCGAGCAAGTCGATGTCTTCTCCGAACAGCCCTTCAAAGGCAACGCCGTTGCCGTGGTGATTGGCGCCGACCGCCTGAGCAGCCGGCAGATGCTGGAGTTCGCCGCCTGGACCCAGTTGAGCGAGACGACCTTCCTGTTGCGGCCGACCACTGCCGAAGCAGACTACCGCGTAAGAATCTTCACCCCGTTGCGGGAGTTGCCCTTTGCCGGGCATCCGACGCTGGGGAGCTGCCAGGTCTGGCTGAACCAGGGGGGCGGCAATGCTGCTGACGAGATCGTCCAGGAATGTCTGGCGGGCCTGATCCGCATCCGCCGCAAGGGCGCCTTGCTGTCGTTCGCGGCGCCTCCCCTGCTTCGTGGCGGAGCAGTCGAAGACGAGGTGTTGCGACGGATCGAGAGCGGGCTTGGCCTGTCCCCGGGGCAGGTACTCGGCAGCCAATGGGTGGACAACGGACCCGGCTGGGTCGCCGTTCGGCTGGCCACGCGTGACGAGGTCCTGGCCATTCGCCCGGACTACGCGAAGCTCGACGGGCTCAACGTGGGCGTGGTCGCGCCCTGGCAAGGTCCCCAGGCGGAGGCGGATGTGGAAGTGCGCGCCTTCATGGGCGAGGAGCTCAATGAAGACCCCGTCACCGGCAGCCTCAACGCGAGCCTGGCGCAATGGCTGATCGGCACGGGAGTCATGCCCGGGCGCTACACGGCGAGCCAGGGCACGGCCTTGGGTCGCCGGGGGCGGATAAGCGTCGAGCAGATCGGCGGCGATATCTGGATCGGCGGTGAGGTGCAGCCGGGCATGTCGGGGCAGGTCGTGTTCTGAGCGGGACGGCGTACCCTGTCCTTCCCCATTACCTGGCCGACCTGGATCGGCGTCCGGCATTGGACGGAAATGCCTGCCCATGACAACGGGGCCGCCTTCCCTCTGGAAGCACCCTCCCTGCCCACCGGGCCCGCCCAGGCCCGGTGGCTCCGCCCTCCCCCTCACCAGTTGTGCGTATAGCTCGCCGTCAGCACCGTGCCCGGCGCCGGCAGGTGGCTGGTGTTGTTGTTGTTGCGCAGCAACTGGCTGTAGAGCGGGTAGTAGTCGCGGTTGAACAGGTTCTGGATGCCCAGGCTCAACTGGTCGTCGGGGGTGATGCGGTACTGGCTGACCAGGTCGACCGTGGTGTAGGTGCTGACCTGGCGCCGGCCGAAGCTTTCCACGCCGTCGAGACGGTAGTCCTTGGAGTCGAAGAAGGTGGCCTGCAGGCGGTTGTTCCAGTCGGCATCCGGCTTGTATTGCAGGTAGGCGGTCAGCTTCAGCGGCGGCACGCGGTAGCCGGTCATGTCCTGCCAGTCCTTGCCGTCCGGCTTCTCGCGTCCGCGCATCCAGGTGGCGCTGCCGCCCGCGCCCCAGACTTCGTCGTCGCTGAGCCAGTCGGCGCTGGCCTCGACGCCGTAGATGCGCTCCTTGGTGCGGGTGAGGATCAGGCCGTTGTTGAAGCTCTGCACGTCGCCCAGCTTGGAGGTGGTGTAGAACAGCGCCAGGCTGCCCAGGGTGTTGCCGCCGATGGCGCCACGCCAGCCGAGTTCGTAGTTGTTGGTCTTCACCGGTTCGAGGTTCGAGGAGCCGATATCGAAGCCACGGTGGGCGTTGCGCAGCTGGATGCCGACATCGGGCAGCTGGAAGCCCTGGCTGAAGGAGGCATAGATTTCCTGGCCAGCCACCGGCGAATAGACGATGCCGAGGTTCGACAGCACCGCGTCGTAGTCGAGGTCGCCGCCCTTGACGGTCACCGGCGAGGCGGCCTTGGACTCGGAGAGCGGGACGAAGTCGTCGAATTCGGCGGTGGAGTATTCGTAGCGCAGGCCGCCGTCGATCGACCAGTGTTCGTCGAAGCGATGCTGCAACTGGGCGAACGCGCCGGCGCTGCGGGTGCGTAGCGGCGGCATGTAGGTGAGCTTGCCGATCTTGTCGAAGACCAGCCCGCCGCTGGCGTCGTAGGCCGCCGGGTCGAACACGTCGAGCGGCATGTCGCTGCGTTCCTGGTTGTAGTCGCCGCCCCAGACCAGTTCGGTATTGCCGCTTTCGCCCAGCGGCGTGCGCAGGGTCAGGCGGCTGCCGAACACTTCGCTGTTCTGCATGATCTGGTCGACATTGCCGCCGCGGGTGGAGACGGCGCGGGCGTCGAACGGAGTGAAGCGGGTGAAATAGTCGCGGTAGTAGAGCTGCGCGGAGAGCCGGCTGCCGAGGATGTCGAGGTTCTCGTACTCGAGGTTCGCCAGGGTGTTGCGGATGCGGTTCTGCTCGTCCAGCTCCAGGCCCTTGATCGCGTTGGCCGGGACCGAGCCCGGCGGCAGCCTGGCGACCCTCGGGTCGGTGGCGTAGTCGGTGTCCTGGCGGGCGTCGTAGTGGCTGAGGGCGAGCTGCACGCGCTGGTTCTCGTCGATGCGCAGGCCGAGCTTGCCGCCGATGTTGTAGACGTTCGAGTCGAACAGGTCGCCCTGGCTGGGTTCCGGGGCGATGCGGTCGCCATGGGCGTCGTAGGAAGCGCCGACGTGGCGGGTGCCGAAGTCGAACGAATAGTCGAGCGCCCCCAGGGAGCCGGCGAAGTATTGCTGGAACTGGCCGCCGAGGCCATCGCTGCCCAGCCGGGTCAGCGGCGAGGTGGCGCTGAGACGGGTCTCCGCGCGGTTCTCGCCGCCGGCCGGACGGGTGGTGATGGAGATGATCCCGCCGGTGGCGCCACTGCCGTAGATGGCGCTGCTGCCACGGATGACCTCGATCCGCTCGATCAGCGCCGGGTCGATATTGGCCAGGTTGCGCGAGGAGTCGCGGTTGGTGTTCAGCGGCACGCCATCGACCATCACCAGCATGCTGCGCCCGCGCAGGGTCTGGCCGTATTCGGTGATGGTGCGGCTGGAATCGGACATCCCCGGCACCGCCTTGGCCAGCACGGTGGCCAGGCTGTCGGAGCCCTGGCGCAGCTCCTCCAGTTGGGCATGCTCGATGACGGTGGACTGGCGCGTGGCGGAGACCAGGTCGCTGCTGGTGCGCGAGGCGGTGATTTCCATCTGCTCCATGTCCAGCGGTTCGCTGCGGGCTTGCGTAGCGGGCACGGCGGCTTCGCTGGCCGGAACGACGATGAAGGTATGTTCGTCCCTGGCCTGCGCCTTCAGGCCGCTATCCCTGAGCAACTGGCGCAATGCCTCTTCGGGGGTGAAACGCCCCTTCAGCGCGGGCGCCTGGCGGCCGGCGCCGAGATCGCCGGCGAAAAGGATCTGTACCGAGGATTGTTGCGCGAGGGCGTTGATCGCCTGGCCGAGCGGCGCGGCGGGCAGATCCACGTCGAGCTTTTCCTGGCCCTGGGCCGACACCGCCAGGAGCAGGCTGCTGGCGAGCAATGAAGGACGCAGGTGGCGACTGCGGAGGGAAAAATGCACGTCTCGATTTCCTATGCAGGTTGGCTTTTCCTGGATAGCCGCCACGGCGCGCGGGAAACCCTACCTGCGTCCGAGAATTATTTTCGCGTCGATTTGCGTTGGATCTCGACGCTGCCGTCCTCCTGCCGCGACACGGCCACGGGAAGGATGCTCGGCAGCAGGTCGAGCAGCCGGTCGGCGTTGTGCGCGGCGAAGACGCCGGTCAGCCGGAGGGAGGCCAGGCTGGGGTCGTCCAGGAGAATGGGCGCCTTGCGATAATGGCGCAGCAGCGCGACGGCTTCGCCCAGGGGCGTGCGCTCGAAGACCAGGCGGTCGTCTTTCCAGGCCATCGCCGTGGCGGCATCGACCTTGGCCAGCGGCATCAGTTGCCCGCCAATGGCATCGACCTGCTGGCCCGGCAGGAGCACGACTGGCGCTTGCGCCGTAGCCGAGGTGCCGACCTCCACCCGGCCACGCTCCAGGGTCACGCGGACATCGTCGTCCAGGCGGCGCACGTTGAACCGGGTGCCGAGCACGCGGATGTCGGTCGAACCCGCGGACACCACGAAGGGCCGATAGCGCGCCGGGGATACCTCGAAAAGCACCTGCCCCGCGCGCAACGCGACCCGGCGGCTGAGCGGGTGCCAACTGACCTCGATCTGGCTGCCGCTGTCGAGCAGGAGCTGGCTGCCGTCGGCCAGGGTCACGTCGCGCCGCTCACCGATGGCGGTGGCGAAGCGCTCGCGCTTGTAGGCCGGGTCCAGCCAGGCCAGGGCGCCGATGGCCAGCGCCAGCAATAGCGCGACGCCGGCCGCCTTGCTTGCCTTGCGCGATTTCGGCCGGGAGGGCGGCAGCGGGAACAGGTCCTTCAGCGCGTCGCGATGGCGCTCCAGGGCGTCGTCCAGCGGAACCTGCCCATTCCGTTTCGAGGGCTGGGTCATGGCCGTGCCTCGCCGCGGCCGAGCCGTTCCCGGCAGGCCGCCAGTCCGAGGCGCAGGTGCTTTTCCACGGTCTTGACGGAGATGCCGAGGCGGTCGGCGACTTGCGCCTGGGGAACTTCGTGGATCTTGTGCATGACGAAAACGGCCTGGCAGCGAGGAGGAAGCGTGGCGATGGCGTCGACCAGTGCCTGGAACTCGCGCTCGGCCTCATGGCGACCCATGGGCGTCGCCGCCATGCAGGCGACTTCCGGAAGCTCGGCGACGGCTTCCACCCAGGCGGTTCGACGACGGTCGCTACGATAGCGGCTCACGGCGGTGTCGTGGGAGATTTTCCGCAGCAGGGCCAGGGGCGTGTGCACGTCCTCCTTCTCGTCGCGTTCGAGCAACTGCACGCACACGTCGTGCACCACTTCGCGCGCCATGCCCCGGTCGCCGAAGCGCCGGCGAACATGGTCGACCAGTTCCTCGTAGTGACGAACCAGTGTGGACAACAGCGTCGGCTTGGCGGGATCGAACGGCACGATGCACCCAGGAAAGGAGCCTGGCTCCGAAGAATGGGGGGCGAGTGTAAATGAGAAACAGTCGCAGATGAAAGACCGGTCATCGTCAGGGATTGCCTGGGCTGGCGTGCGTAGCGGGCGGGTGGCTTTCGCCCGACCGCGCAACTGCCGAGCCAGGGCGGAGAGGGATCCCCTTTTCGCCCCGCTACTCAACCCCCCGGCCTTGCCGGGGGGCACCGCCTCCTTCGGTTATCGGTGTCTGCGTGCGTATTCCGCCTC
>NZ_KV800309.1:51115-88077 GCF_001810205.1 Pseudomonas sp. HMSC076A11
ATCGGTGTCTGCGTGCGTATTCCGCCTCGAACAGTGACAGGGCGTCGCTGAGCAACGACAGCAGGGAACCGGTGATGCGGCAGATGCTTTCACCGGGCTCTTCGGTTTCGTCGAGCAGGTCGAGGACGCTCAGCGTTCCGATCGCCGACTCCAGCCGGCGGCGGGCGGTGTCGAACAGGTCTTCGCTGGCTGCGCTGCTGTCCAGGTAGAGGGTGGCGCAACCGGGGTGCTGGTTGCATTGCGAGGTGCGTCGCAGGGGGATGAAGGTGGAAGGGGACTGTGCGGTTATTGCGGGATTCGACGTATCATCGACCTTAGCCATGGGTCAGCTCCTATCGTTAAGCTGGTCTCTGGTTAGCGGGTCGTAGGTGTTCCTGCACCTGCGGCCCGCGTCTTTTCTGCCCCCAAGAAAACAGATGGACTTGGCGACCCCTCCATCTTCCTCCTACTGGTTTTTTATCCAATTCCTGGGCGTCTGAGAGAGGCTGCGGAAAAGTCTGGGGGAGATGTCCGGCGTTTCCAGGGCATGTCATCCGCCGCTGTCACGGGTATCCGGCGGATAACCGCCAGGCGGTTATTCGCCCTACGGGGTCGAGCCTCAAGCGGGCAGCGCGGGGTCGTTTGTCTGCGCGTAGCGCGGTGGGGGGCTGGGCAACCGGCACGACCCTGCTGACCCTTCCTGACCACCCCGTCAACCCGTAAACTACGCGGTTCCCCTGCCCAGACAAGGACTGCCGTGAACAGCCCCGCCCTGCCCCTTTCCCGTGGCTTGCGCATCCGCGCCGAACTCAAGGAACTGCTGACCCTCGCCGCGCCGATCATGATCGCGCAACTGGCGACCACCGCCATGGGCTTCGTCGATGCGGTGATGGCCGGGCGCGCCAGTCCGCACGACCTGGCAGCGGTGGCGCTGGGCAACTCGATCTGGATCCCGATGTTCCTGCTGATGACCGGCACCCTGCTCGCCACCACGGCCAAGGTCGCCCAGCGCCATGGCGCCGGCGACCAGCCCGGCACCGGGCCGCTGGTGCGCCAGGCGCTGTGGCTGGCGCTGCTGATCGGACCGCTGTCGGGGGCGGTGCTGTGGTGGTTGTCGGAGCTGATCCTCGGCTTGATGAAAGTGCGCCCGGAACTGATCGGGCCGAGCCTGCTGTACCTCAAGGGCATCGCCCTGGGCTTCCCGGCGGCGGCGCTGTACCACGTACTGCGCTGCTACACCAACGGCCTGGGACGGACCCGGCCGAGCATGGTGCTGGGGATCGGCGGGCTGCTGCTGAACATCCCGATCAACTACGCGCTGATCTACGGCCACTTCGGCATGCCGAAGATGGGTGGCCCCGGCTGCGGCTGGGCCACCGGCTCGGTGATGTGGTTCATGTTCCTCGGCATGCTGTTCTGGGTGAACAAGGCCTCGATCTACCGCGCCAGCCAGTTGTTCTCGCGCTGGGAGTGGCCGGATCGCGCGACCATCGGCCCGCTGGTGGCGGTCGGCCTGCCGATCGGCATCGCGGTGTTCGCCGAGTCGAGCATCTTCTCGGTGATCGCCCTGCTGATCGGCGGGCTCGACGAGAACGTGGTGGCCGGCCACCAGATCGCCCTGAACTTCAGCGCGCTGGTGTTCATGATTCCCTATTCGCTGGGGATGGCGGTGACCGTGCGGGTCGGCCACAACCTCGGCGCCGGCCTGCCGCGCGACGCGCGCTTCGCCGCCGGCGTGGGGATGGCCGCGGCGCTGGGCTACGCCTGCGTCTCGGCGAGCCTGATGCTGTTGCTGCGCGAGCAGATCGCCGCGATGTATTCGCCGGACCCGGCGGTGATCGCCATCGCCGCCTCGCTGATCGTGTTCTCCGCGCTGTTCCAGTTCTCCGACGCCCTGCAGGTCACCGCCGCCGGGGCCCTGCGCGGCTACCAGGACACCCGGGTGACGATGATCATGACCCTGTTCGCCTACTGGGGCATCGGCCTGCCGGTGGGCTACAGCCTCGGCCTCACCGACTGGTTCCAGGAACCCACCGGACCGCGCGGCCTGTGGCAAGGCCTGGTGGTGGGCCTGACCGGCGCGGCGATCATGCTCTGCATCCGCCTGGCGCGCAGCGCGCGGCGCTTCATCCGCCAGCACGAGCGCCTGCAGCGGGAGGACGCGGCGGCCGCCTCAGTCCTTGGCCGGTAGCGCCGGGGCGGCGCCACGCGACTTGACGCTGAGGGTAGTGCCGACCGAGGCGAGGATGATCGCGCCGATGGCCAGCCATTGGGTCGGGCTCAGCCGCTCGCCGAGGAACAGCAGCCCGGAGAGCGCGCCGAAGGCCGGCTCGATGCTCATCAGGGTGCCGAAGGTGCGCGCCGGCAGGCGGGTCAGCGCGACCATTTCCAGGGTGTAGGGCAAGGCCGTGGAGAGCACCGCGACGCCCAGCGCCAACGGGATCAGCGCCGGGTCGAGGAGGTCGGCGCCGGCGTGGGCGACGCCGATCGGCACAACCAGGATCGCCGCCACCAGCACCCCCAGCGCGGCGCCCTGGGCGCCATGGTCGGCGCCGGCGCGCTGGCCGAAGAGGATGTACAGCGCCCAGCACACGCCGGCACCGAGGGCATAGGCGGCGCCGACCAGGTCGAGCGGCTCGGCGCTGTTGCCCAGCGGCAGCAACAGCCAGATGCCGAACACCGCCAGGCCGATCCAGAGGAAGTCCAGCAGGCGCCGCGAGGAGAGGATCGCCACCAGCAGCGGCCCGGTGAACTCCAGGGCCACCGCGATGCCCAGCGGCACGGTGCGCACCGAGAGATAGAACAGCAGGTTCATGCCGCCCAGGGCGATGCCGTAGACCACCACCGAGCGCAGCGATTGCAGGCTCAGGCGCTTGCGCCAGGGACGCAGGAGCAGCAGCAGGATCAGCGCGGCGAAGAACAGCCTTAGGGCCGTGGTGCCCTGGGCGCCGACCAGGGGGAACATGCTTTTCGCCAGGGAGGCGCCGCTCTGGATCGAGGCCATGGCGATCAATAGCAGGCCGACCGGCAACAGCGTTCCGGCGAGGCCGCGGGAGGTGGAGGTCATGGAAGAGGTCCGGCAGTGGGAAGCAGCCCGATGGACTGCGGGAAACGGGATGTGCACTATAATGCGCAAAACCGCGACAGTGAGCAATATATTGCCCAACCCTACCGAACGCCCCAGCGTCCTCGAACATGTCTCCGGCAACGTCCGCCGCCTGCGCCTGCAAGCCGGCCTCAGCCAGGAAGCGCTGGCCCGCGCGGCCAGTGTCAGCCGGCGGATGCTGGTGGGCATCGAGAGCGGCGACGTCAATGTCAGCCTGTCGACCCTCGACCGTATCGCCGCCGCCCTCGGCGTGCTGTTCCCCGACCTGGTCCAGGCACCGGCCACCGACCGCTCGCGGATCAATGCGGTGGCCTGGGTCGGCCACCACCCCGAGAGCCGCGCCACCCTCCTCGCCAGCGCACCGGCGCGGCGCGAGGTGGAACTCTGGGCCTGGTCGCTGGGACCGGGCGAGCGCTACGTATCGGAACCCGACGCCGCCGGCTGGCGGGAGATGGTTCTGGTCATCGAAGGTCGCCTGCGCCTGGAACTGGCCGACGGCGAACGGCGCATCGAGACCGGCGACTTCCATGCCTTCGCCAGCGACCAGCCGTACGCCTACGTCAACGACGGCGACGGCGACGAGGTGGTGCGTTTCACCCGCAACGTGGTGAGCTAGGCTCTAGCCTCGAGCCAGCCTTCCAGAGGAGACCGCGATGAGCGCACGCGTACGACCCTTCCTGATGTTCCAGGGGGTCCAGGCCGAGGCGGCCATGAACTTCTACCTGTCACTGTTCGACGACGCCGAGATCCTCCAGATCCAGCGCTACGGCGCCGAGGGGCCGGGCCCGGAGGGCTCGGTGCTGAAGGCGCTGTTCCGCCTCGGCGACCAGAGCGTGCATTGCATCGACAGCCATGTGCGGCACGCCTTCGATTTCACCCCGGCGTTCTCCTTCTTCGTCGACTGCGAGAGCAACGCGCAGATCGAGCGCCTGGCCGAGGCCCTGAGCGACGGCGGCAAGGCCCTGATGCCGCTCGGCGACTACGGCTTCAGCCAGCGTTTCGCCTGGCTGGCCGACCGCTTCGGGGTGTCCTGGCAGCTCGATCTGGCCTGAGCCCGGCAGTTGCCGTCAGGCTTCCTGGAGGACTTCCTGGCACACATCGACCCACTGCGCATCCACCAGCTCGGCCATCCGTTGCGGGGCGATGCGGACCGCGCTGTGCACCGCCCCGGCGGCCGGAAGCACTTCGTCGAAGGCTTGCAGCGAGACGTCGCAGTACACCGCCAGCGGCGTCGCCAGGCCGAACGGGCAGACTCCGCCGACCGGGTGCCCGGTCAGCTCGACCACGTCCTCGGCGCCGAGCATCTTCGCCTTGCCGCCGAAGGCGGCCTTGATCTTGCGGTTGTCCAGCCGCGCGTCGCCGCGCGCCACTACCAGTACGGTGCGCTCGCCGACCCGCAGCGACAGGGTCTTGGCGATCCGCCCCGGCTCCACGCCATGGGCCTCGGCGGCCAGGGCGACGGTGGCGGTGCTGGTTTCCAGCTCGATGATGCGCAGGTCCGGGGCTTTCTCGGCGAAGAACCGCCGGACGGATTCGAGGCTCATGGGGTGGGCTCCTTGGCGAAAACCCACGAACTTATGCAAGCGCGCCGAGGCTGTCCAGCGCCGCGCGCTCAGGCGAAGCGCACGCAGTAGATCGGCGGCAGGTTGGCGGAGAGCTGCTGCCAGTCCTCCCCGCCGTTCTCGCTGAGCCACAGGCCGCCGGTGGTCGAGCCCATGGCCAGGCGCTCGCCGCTGGGGTCGATGTCCAGGCCGTGGCGGTAGACCAGGTCGTAGGCCGGGCCATCGGGCAGGCCGCGCTCGAGGGTCTCGAAGCTGTGGCCACCGTCGCGGGTGCGGGTGACCACGAAACGGGCGTCCCTGGGAATGCGGCATTCGTCCTTGGTCGCCGGGACGAACCAGGCCGTGTCCGGCTGCCGCGGATGCACGGCGACGGCGAAGCCGAAGCTGGACGGCTCGGCGACCACGCCCTGCCAATGCAGGCCGCCGTCGCGGGAACGGAAGATGCCGTTGTGGTGCTGCACCCAGAGGAACTCCGGGCGCGCCTGGCACTGCACCAGGCGGTGCGGGTCCTGGATCGCCGCCTCCTCGCTCTGCTCCGGCGGCATGTAGTCGGCGCGCATGCCTCTGGTGGTGCAGGTCCAGCTGCGGCCGTCGTCGTGGCTCTGCCAGACGCCGCCGCAAGACACCGCGACGGTGAGGTGGCGACTGTCGCGTGGGTCGACGCAGATGGAATGGATGCCGGGATGGTCGTAGCCGCCGCCGAACCACTGGGCGCGCTCGGGTCGTTCCCAGAGTTCGCGGTTGAGGCGCCAGCTGGCGCCACGGTCGTCGGAGCGGAACAGGCCGCCGGGGATGGTCCCGGCCCACAGCGTGCCGGGCCGGTCGGCGCCGCCTGGCTCGAGGATCCACAACTGCTGTAGCGACCAGGGTGGCTCCGCCGCCTGGCCTTCCAGCGGTTCGGCCGCTGGCGGCTGCGGCGGATAGACCGGCACCGCGCATTCCATCCAGTCCGTCGCGCCGGCGTCGCGACGCCACAGCTTGACGCCGAAATGGCCGAGGTTCAGCGCCGCGTAGAGCGCGCCGTCGCGCGGGTCGGCGAGGAGCATGCTCAACGGCTCGCCGAGGAAGTGGCTGGCCATCGGCAGCCACTGGCCCGCCGCGTTGCGCTGCAGCTCGAACAGGCCCTTGCGGGTGCCGACATAGAGTCGCTCGCTCACCGGATGTCCTCCTCTGTCATGGTCAACCGCCGCTCAGCGCCTGCACCACGTAGATCTCGCTATCGTCTTGGAGCGGATCGCCCAATCCCCGGCGATCGCGGACCTGCACGCCATCGACGAACAGCGCCACATGCCGGCGCAGGCTGCCCTGGTCGTCGAGCAGGTAGCCGCGCAAGCGCGGCTCGCGGGCGAAGGCCGCCTGCAAGGCGGCGGCGACGGTGGCGGCGCCGACGTCCAGCGCGGGCATGGCGACGTGCCGCTGGATGGCCGGGGCGAAGACGATACGGGGCATGCCGAGGCTCGCGAAAATGGCTCTGCCGGAACAGTGTAGAAGCCCTGCAGGCCACGGCTGGCGCGGCCCGCCCAGCGGTCGGCACACTCCGCAGCGACGCTCGTCGGCCATCCCGGCCGCTCGGCGCGGGCCTCCTATACTGCCCCGGCCAGCGAAAAAACCGCCGTCGCCTGTCGATCCGCCGGCCTGCCGTTCGACCAGTTCGGGAGGCGGGCCAGAACGGGCCGTCATTGCGCAGAACAACAAGGAGAACGCAGATGAGATTCATGGTGATCGTCAAGGCCACCCAGGCTTCCGAAGCCGGCGAGATGCCCAGCGAGGAACTGCTCGCGGCGATGGGCCGCTACAACGAGGAACTGGTCAAGGCCGGGGTGATGCTCGCCGGCGAAGGGCTACAGCCCAGCGCCAAGGGCGCCCGGGTGCGTTTCTCCGGCAACGCGCGGACGGTGATCGACGGCCCCTTCGCCGAGACCCGCGAGCTGATCGCCGGTTTCTGGATGTTCCAGGTGGCCTCCCTGGAAGAGGCCATCGAGTGGGTCAAGCGATGCCCGAACCCATTCGACGGCGAATCCGAGATCGAGATCCGCCAGGTCTTCGAGGCCGAGGACTTCGGCGAGGAGTTCACCCCGGAACTGCGCGAGCGCGAGGAGCGCCTGCGCGCCGAGCTGGAAAAACGCAACTGAACCGCCCCGCACTCCGCCAGGAACGAGGAAAGCGCCATGCAAATCGTCCCCTACCTGATCTTCAACGGTAATTGCCGGGAGGCCTTCAGCTGCTACCACCAGCACCTGGGCGGCACCCTGGAGGCCATGCTGCCGTTCGGCGACAGCCCCGAGTGCGGCGACATCCCGGCCGACTGGAAGGACAAGATCATGCACGCACGGCTGGTGGTCGGCAGCTTCGCCCTGATGGCCTCGGACAATCACCCGGCCTATCCCTACGAAGGCATCAAGGGCTGTTCCATCAGCCTCAACGTCGACAGCAAGGCCGAGGCCGAGCGCCTGTTCAACGCCCTCGCCGAGGGCGGCTCGGTCCAGATGCCGCTGGGCCCGACCTTCTGGGCGGCGAGCTTCGGCATGTTCACCGACCGCTTCGGCGTGGCCTGGATGGTCAACTGCGAGCAGGACCGGTAGCGTCCGCTACGCGGGCCCGCCGCCAGGTGAATCAGCGGCGGGCCCGCGTTCCACTGTGCGCGAGTCGCGATCGATAGACGCACTGCTGCGATAATATAGGTTGCATTTTAAAACCAAAATTCCTAGCCTCCGCTTTAGTTTCATATTGAAACCTTACGGAGCGCTTCGCATGCCATCCTCGCCATCCTCCCTCCCCTCCGCGCTGGTGCTGCTGTTCGCCGTCGCCTGCGGTCTCAGCGTGGCCAACGTCTATTACGCCCAGCCGCTGCTGGACGTCCTCGGTGCCGAGTTCGCCATCGGCCAGGCCGGGGTCGGCCTGCTGTTCGGCGCGACCCAGGCCGGTTGCGCCCTGGCGCTGCTGCTGGTGGTGCCGCTGGGCGACCTGCTGGAGCGGCGCCGGCTGATGTTCGTCCAGCTCCTGCTGCTGGTGCTGTCGCTGCTGCTGGTGGGCTTCGCCGGCGATACCCTCGGCCTGGCGCTGGGGCTGCTCGGACTGGGCCTGCTCGGCACCGCCATGACCCAGGGACTGCTGGCCTACGCCGCGGCGCTGGCGGCGCCTGGCGAGCGCGGGCGGGTGGTCGGCGCGGCGCAGGGCGGCGTGGTGATCGGCCTGCTGCTGGCACGCAGCCTGGCCGGGCTGCTCGCCGACCTCGGCGGCTGGCGCAGCGTCTACCTGGTCTCGGCAGCGAGCATGGGCGGGCTCGGCCTGCTGCTCTGGCGGGTACTGCCGGCGGCGCCGAGCAACGAACTGGGGCTGACCTACCGGCAACTGCTCGGCTCGATGTTCGGCCTGCTGGCGAGCCAGCGCGTGCTGCAGGTGCGCGGCCTGCTCGGGCTGTTGATGTTCGCCGCCTTCGGGGTGTTCTGGAGCAGCCTGGTATTGCTGCTCGGCGCGCCGCCGCATTCGCTGTCGCACAGCGCCATCGGCGCCTTCGGCCTGGTCGGCGCGCTCGGCGCGCTGGGCGCGGCGCGGGCCGGCAGCCTGGCCGATCGCGGCCACGCCCAGGCGCTCAGCGGCGGCGCCCTGCTGCTGTTGCTGCTGTCCTGGCTGCCGCTCGCCCTCGGCGCGCATTCGCTGGCGGCGCTGATTCTCGGCGTGCTGCTGCTCGATCTCGCCGGCCAGGCGATCCATGTGCTCAACCAGAGCCTGGTCTTCGCCATCGACCCGCGCGCCCACAGCCGCCTGGTGGGTTGCTACATGCTGTTCTACGCCGCCGGCAGCGGCCTCGGCGCCAGCGCCGGCACCGCCATGTACGCCTGGGCCGGCTGGGACGCGGTGAGCCTGCTCGGCGCGGCGATCAGCCTGGCGGCCCTGGCGTTCTGGTGGTTCACCCGTGGCGTTGGCGGCGAAGCGCGTACGGCCTGCGCCAACGGCGCCTGAGCCGGCTTCAATCGAGTTCGCGCAGGCGCTGCTCGATGAAGCGCCGCTCCGGCTCCTGGCGCGCCAGGGCCAGCGCCGCGCGGTAGGCCTCGCGGGCCTCGCGGCGGCGACCGAGACGGCGGCAGAAGTCGGCACGCGCCGAGTGCGCCAGGTGGTAATCGGCCAGTTCACCTCGCGCCAGCAACGCATCGACCACGGCCAGCCCGACCTCGACGCCATCGCGCATGGCCAAGGCCACGGCGCGGTTGAGTTCGACCACCGGCGACGGCGCCAGGTACAGCAGCGCGTCGTAGAGGGCGACGATCCGTGCCCAGTCGGTGTCCTCGGCGCGCGGCGCCTGGGCATGCACCGCAACGATCGCCGCCTGCAGGGTGTAGGGCCCGACGCGGCGGCTGGCCAGGGCCCGCTCGACCAGGCCGAGCCCCTCGACGATCAGTCCACGATCCCACAGAGCGCGGTCCTGCTCGTCGAGCCGCACCAGTTCGCCGCTGGCCGAGATCCGCGCCTGGCGCCGCGAGTCGTGCAGCAACATCAGGGCGAGCAGGCCGAGGGCCTCGGGGTCGGGCAGCAGCTCGACCAGCAGGCGGCCGACGCGGATCGCCTCGCCGCTGAGATCGGCGCGGGTCAGGCTGGCGCCGGTGGAGGCCGAGTAGCCCTCGTTGAACACCAGGTAGATCACTTGCAGGACGTTGCCCAGCCGCTCGGGGAGTTCCTCCAGGGTCGGTACCTGGTAGGGAATCCGGGCCTCGCGGATCTTGTTCTTGGCCCGCACGATGCGTTGGGCGATGGCGCTGGGCGCGGCGAGGAAGGCGCGGGCGATCTCCTCGGTGCGCAGGTCGCAGACCTCGCGCAGGGTCAGCGCCACCTGTGCCTCGAGGGTCAGCGCCGGGTGGCAGCAGGTGAAGATCAGGCGTAGCCGGTCGTCTTCCACCGCATCGCCCTCCTCCGCCGGCGCCTCGGCCTGCTCTTCCAGTTGCTCGGCGAGCAGTCGCTGCGAGGCGTCGAAACGCGCTCGCCGGCGCAGGTTGTCGATGGCCTTGAAGCGCCCAGCGGAAACCAGCCAGGCGCGCGGGTTGCGCGGGATACCGTCGCGCGGCCACTGCTCGACGGCGGCGATGAAGGCGTCGTGCAAGGCCTCCTCGGCCAGCTCGAAATCGCCGAGCAGGCGGATAAGGGTCGCCAGCACGCGCCGCGACTCCTCGCGGTACAGCGCCTCGATGCGGCTGCGCAACGGCTCGCCGTGCTCCCTCAATGGCTGGCCTGCGCATGGCAGCAGGCGCTTTTCGGCGCCTCGTCGTAGCGGTCGTGGTGACGCAGCCAGTCCATGATCGCGTCCTCGTTGCGCCCCCTGGGCGTCAGGTCGAGGAAGTTGTAGGTGGTGAGCAGGATGTCGAGGCCGCGCGCATAGGCCGAATAGGTGTGGAACACCTCGCCCGCCGGATTGCGCAGGAACACGCTGGCACCCGGCATTTCCTCGCCGGCGTCGGGGGTCGGCTGGTAGTTGTAGTCGACGCTGCCGGCGGCCAGTTGCGCCTTGTCGAAGGACACCCCGAAGTCACGGTTGAAATCGCTGCCGTACGAGGAGTACCAGTCGAAACGCCAGCCCATGCGCCGGCGGAACGCCTGGAACTCTTCCAGGGGCGCGCGCGATACCGCCACCAGGCTGACGTCGTGGTGCGCCAGGTGCCGGTTGGCGCCGTCGATGTGGTCGGCGAGGAACGAACAGCCGACGCAGCCTTCGCTCCAGCCCGGCGCGAACATGAAGTGGTAGACGATTAGCTGGCTATTGCCGCCGAACAACTCGGCCAGCGAACGCTCACCGCGCTCGCCCTGGAAGCGGTAGTCCTTGTCCACCCTGACCCAGGGCAGTTCGCGTCGTTCGGCGGCGACCTGGTCGCGCAGGCGGGTGAGTTGCTTTTCCCGCGCCAGCAGGCGGCGACGGGCGTCCAGCCATTGTTCCCGGTTGCTCACCGGGTGGTCCTGCAAAGAAGGATTCATTGCCGATTCTCCACGGAAATTCTCGGTTTTCCAGCCTGCCCGGGGTCGTTCCGCCAGCGGCGCCGGCGCCCGGTCGCCAGGGCGAAGCCGGCCAGCGAAGCGCCGCCGGCGCACACCAGGGACAGGGATGCGATGCACAGGGGGCACATGCTTCACCTCCGGCGCCGGGCGCCCTCACTCCCATTCCTTGACCGGTCGCACCTCGACGCAGCCGAGCCGTCCCGGCGGAATCTTCGCGGCGATCTGCAGGGCCTGGTTGAGGTCACGCGCCTCGATCAGGTAGAAGCCGCCGAGTTGCTCCTTGGTCTCGGCGAACGGCCCGTCGGTCATCGCCAGCCGCCCGCCCTGGTGGCGCAGGGTGGTGGCGGTCTGCACCGACTGCAGGGCGTGCGAGGCGATGTAGTGGCCGGCCTTGCCCAACTGGTCGGAGTAGGTCATGCACTCGTCGACGATGGCGGCAAGCTCCTCGGCCGGCACGGCGGCCAGCTTCGCTTCGTCGAAATAGATCAGGCAGAGGTATTTCATGGCGGTGGGCTCCTGGTGCGGATCGACGATCCGTTCGTTCGGTAGTCGCCCGGCGAGGGCGCCTTTCGACAGTGGCGGGGAAAAAAGCCCGCGGCGCGGACGAACGGTCGGCGCTCGCCGTGGAACGCCGCCGACCGCAGCACAAGCCTAGACCCGCCCGACCACCGGGCGCGGGCCGTCGGTCAGGGCTGACGCGGTGCGTAGGGATTCAGGCGGGGATCGCGCAGCGGGCTTTCCCGGGTCGGCCCGGGATCGTCCTGGCGCAGGCGGAGACTGCCGTTGCCGATCTTCAAGCCGTCCTTGGTCGTCGCCTCCCCGTCGGCGCTGGCCGTGTCGCTGCCCGGCAGGTCCGGCTCGGCGGCCTCCGGTTGCGGCTGTGGCGCGCTGCCCATGGGCAACGGCGCGACCGGCGGCGCGGCGGGCAACGCTGCCGGCAGCTCGTCCGGCAGGGGCGCGGCGAGGGTCGGTTGGCCCAGGCCGGCGAGCACCATGGCCAGGAGCAGGAAAAGCACACGCGACATGACAAAGCCTCGATAGGCCTCGGGACTTCCACCATAGCCGCGCAACGGCCCCGGCGAGCGAAGTACGGACCGGTGGCATCGCGCATTGGAAAAAGGGAACTCCTGGAATTGTTCGATAGGACCCTGGCCACCTCCGTCAGCTGTCAATCGACTTTTCGAACAACGCGCCCGCCCCCTATTAGAACAGCGCAAAAAAACTCGATCAAAAGTACAGCCTGGGCATGAGGTCGCGGATATAACCTGAAATCGAATTGCGCCCCGGCGTAGTTGCTCCGGTAACACTTCGCAGACGCAGGAGTCGAACGCCACCGAAAAGAAGATAGCACTTGCCAGAGAAACTTCCGCAGGTCCCAACGAACATCCCGGCACGCACTCGCCTCGCCATCTTTCTTCCATTCAAAGACCCGCCCACATGTAAATGAGTGGAGTAGCCAATGACGCTATTGGATATCGAAAAGCTGCTGGACATGACTCACCACATGTCGGTGCACATTCCCATCGAACTGATCATTTCCTGGGAGCAGAGCGAAGAGGCCTGGAGTGTGAAAGACAACTGTCTCAACTTCGTCTATGTCAATCGTCGCTATACCGAACTGATCACCCCGCGGTTCGGCCAGAAGAACTCCCTGCTGTCCCCCTTCAGTGCCAGCATCGAAGAGCACGACAAGCTGGTCATCCAGACCGGCAAGCGCATCGAGGCCCTGGCGCTGCTCAGGCCGGACGACCATCCGGCGCCCTGCTGCCTGTACTTCGAGCGCATGCCGCTGTATGACCGGCGCGGCAACCGCACCGGGGTGATCGCCCATGCCAAGACCCTGACCTCGGTCGCCCCGCGCGGCTTCATCGCCACCGACGGCATCGGTACCTTCACCTTCACGCCCCCCTCGGAGTTGTTCACCTCGCGCGAATGGGACGTGATCTACCTGCTGCTTTCCGGTCTCTCGGAAAAAGAAATAGCCGAACAGATCAGCCGCTCCCTGAGTACCGTCAAGTTTCACAAGAGCAACATCTTCCAGAAGGTCGGTTGCAGTTGCATCGGCGCCTTCAAGGCACTCGCCCGGCAAAAGAAGTGGAACTTCTATATCCCGCCGACCTTCGCCAGCGCCAAGTACATCATCAATCACTAGTCGCGCCTCGCGAGAGCCTTCGGCGTGCCGGGCGACGCTTTTGCCGGCGAAACCGAGCGGTTCGAATGGACAAGGACAACAGCATGTCTCGAAACAATCCTTCGCGTCATTCAATACTCGTCACTTCCAACATAAACGCGGCCAATGATGCGAATCGTCTTTCCGAGCTTTGTCGACAACTGGAAATACGCGGCTATCGGCTTTTCCAGGCGCCAAGCCGTAAGGTCGCCCTGGATTTTCTCGGCAACGCCGCGCACCCCGCCGGCATCCTCCTGCTCGTCGCGGAGCCGACAGGCGAGAACGAGGCCGCACAATTGGCGGCCCTCGATGAACTCCGCCAGGTCGCGCCGTCCATCCCGCTGTTCCTGTTGTTTCGTCAACTGCGCATCGAGCAGTTGTCCAGCCAGCTACTGGACGAGGCCCAGGGATGCTTCAACCTGGCCGCCGGCCCCGCACGCTTCATCGCCGAGCGCATCGACAGCGACCTGCGCGAATGGCGCGCCCCGGCAGGCCCCAGGCGGCTGCGCGACTATGCCCCGCCGGTCCCGCGCACGCCGGTGAGCGCCCGCTACAACGGCCGCGCACGCCTCGACTTGGCGCCGGCCAAGCAGTGGCGGATCGGCTCGGGGAGCACCGCGGAGCGCCTGGCGACACCGCTGAACGACCTCTCCACGGCCTACCGCAAGACGTCCGCAGGAGCCCCGGCGGCGCACGCCGGCGACATCGCCGAGGCCTTTCGCCGGGCGCTCTGGGAAGCCGCTGCGCGGCTCGCCAGGGAGGATGGCGATACGTGGTTCTTCGAGATACTGCGGGGCAACCCGGGGCCCGGCATCGAGGCCGGCCGGGAGACGCCGGCGAAGCGCTGGCACGGGCTCGCCGAGACACTCGACAGCAGTCCTCGGCTGGACCCGCTGCGCGTCGCCCTGAGCGCCCCCGGCCTCGATTCGCGCGGTCGCCCGGCCAGCTTCGGAGTACCCGCCGCGGTGGTCTGCCGCTACCTGCGCCGGCACGGCATCGCCCCGTTGCGCACCGGCGACTATCGCTTCCTGCTGCTGTTTCCCCAGGGCGCCAGGGCGGAACACGCGCAGCCGCTGGTGGACAGGCTGTGCGAATTCAAACGCCGGCACGACGACGATGCGCCGCTGAAGCAGGTGTTGCCGGAGTTGCTCGACAGCTCGCCGCTGTACCGCTACATCGGCCTGCGCGAACTCTGCGCGATGATCCACGAAGCCAGCCTGCGGCTGCACCTGACCGCCCTCGCCGACGCCGCCGCCAGGGCTGCCGGCCACGCCGCGCTGGCGCCGGCCACGGTCTATGGACACCTGGTCAGGGACGAAACCGAAGCGGTGGCGATCGACAGGCTCGGCGGCCGTGTGGTCGCCAGCCTGGTCGGCGTCCATCCGGCGGCCACGCCGCTGCTGTTGCCCGGCGAACGGGTGGCCGAGGAATCGCCGGCGCTGATCGACTACCTGCTGGCCTTGCAGGCCTTCGGCGAGCACTTTCCCGGTTTCGCTCCCGAGTTGCAGGGCATCGAGATCGATGAGCGCGGCCGCTACCGGGTCCGTTGCGTCAGGCCGGCCGCCCTCGCCCGCGGCTCCGTCCTGCGCCTGGCCACGCGCCGGCCGGACTGAGGCGCGCCGTTCAGCGCAGCGCCTTGCTCAACTGGCCACGGTGCTTGAGTTCCAGGCGCTGGACGAAGGCCTGGAGGATGCGCCGGTAGAGTTCGTCGCCGAGCTGGCCGTCCTCGACGCCGGCATCGATATTCGGGTTGTCGTTGACCTCGATGACCAGCACCTTGTCGCCGGCCTGCTTCAGGTCCACCCCGTAGAGGCCGTCGCCGATCCGCCCGGCGGCCTCCAGGGCCAGCTCCAGCACCGCCGGCGGCACCTGCTCCAGCGGCACGGCGCGGCACTCGCCGTTGACGTCCTGGCCGTCGGCCTTGTGGTTGTAGATCTGCCAGTGGCCGCGCGACATGAAGTACTGGCAGGCGTACAGCGGTTGGCGGTCGAGCACGCCGATGCGCCAGTCGTACTCGGTGTAGAAGAACTCCTGGGCCAGCAACAGGACCGAGCGCTCGAACAGCTCGCTCGCCGCCGCCAGCAGTTCGCTGTCGTCGTTGACCTTGACCACGCCACGGGAGAAGCAGCCATCGGGAATCTTCAGCACCAGCGGGAAGCCCAGGCGCCGGGCCACCCGCTGCCAGTCCTGCGGGCGTTCCTTGTAGAGGATCTCGGTGAGCGGCATGCCCAGTTGCCGGCAACCAAGCAGGTCGGCCAGGTAGACCTTGTTGGTGCAGCGCAGGATCGATGCCGGGTCGTCCATCACCACCAGGCCTTCGCGCTCGGCCTTCTCGGCGAAGCGATAGGTATGGTGGTCGACCCGGGTGGTCTCGCGGATCAGCAGGGCGTCGAACTCGGCCAGGCGCGCGTAGTCCTTGCGTCCGATCAGTTCGACGTCGATGCCGAGGCTGGCGCCGACCCGTACGAAGTTGGCCAGCGCCTGCGGGTTGGACGGCGGCAGCGCTTCGTCGGGATCGTGGAGGATCGCCATGTCGTAGCGCGCCACCCGCCGCGAACGCGGCATGCGCCAGGCGCGCCGGCTGAAACCGTCGAGGGCGTCGGCGAAAACGTCCTCCTGGTCGCTGCGCAGGCGGTTCAGCACGCCAGGGCGCACGCCCTCGATATGCCAGCCCTGCTGGCGACGGAACTCCACCAGCAGGATCGGACAGGGAAAGGCTTCGAACAACTGGCGGGCGAGGTCGGCCAGTGGCTCGAACTCGGTATGGCCGAAATACAGGGTCAGGGTGAAGCCGTCGGTGGCGCCATAGGGCGTACGGCACAGCGCCTTGTCCAGGGCCTTGTCGAGGCCACCCAGGGCCAGCCCGTACACCGACTTGCGAGCCAGTTCGCTGATGCAGCGCAGCGACGGGATCACCCGGTGGCCACGGGCCTCGGCCAGCAGCGAACAGTAGTAGCCGAGGCCGAGGTACTTGTAGCCGCGGCACAGGTTGATCACCTGCACGCGGCGGCCGCCGTGGCCGCGCGCCGATTGCTCGAGGTATTCCTGGGCGGTGAGTACTTCCTCGCTGGGCAGGTAGGAGGCCCAGTCCTCGCGTCGCTCGACGACGATCATCAGGCGGCTGCCGAGATCGGCGAGAGCCGGCGGTCGGGGTTGCTCGACGGGGGTCATGCGGAGCGACCCGTCGAGGGTGGCTAACGAGGCTGCTGACATGAGTGGCGGTATCCTCTGAATGACGGTACCTGCCGTTCTAGACCTGCCGGCGCCTCCTGTCGCGCCTCGTTACGCAAGCTTTACGAGCGCCGCCGCCAGACGCCGGCGCGGCAACCGGCCAGGGCCGCCGGGCACCGCGCCGCGAGTGCCGAGGAGCATTTTTACGCTGGCGTTGCGCGCTCGTCAGGCCAGGCTGTCGAGCACCCCGCCGTCGACCCGCAGGGCCGCGCCGGTGGTCGCCGAGGCCTGGGTCGAGCAGGTGTAGACCACCAGGTTGGCGACTTCCTCGGGCGTCGCCAGGCGCTGGATGATCGAACTGGAACGGTGCTGCCGGACAAAGGCGGTGCCGGCCTCTTCTATGCTCTGCCCGGCTTTCTGCGCATCCTCGCGGAGCATCTCGGCGACGCCTTCGGTGAGGGTCGGTCCGGGCAGCACCGCATTCACCGTCACCCCGGTGCCGGCCAGGCGCTTGGCCAGGCCGCGCGACACCGAGAGGTTGGCGGTCTTGCTGAAGCCGTAGTGGATCATGTCCGCCGGGATGTTCAACGCCGATTCCGAAGACAGGAACACCACTCGCCCCCAACCGCGCTCGACCATTCCCGGGACGTAGGCGCGGGCCAGGCGCACCCCGGACATCACGTTGACCTCGAAGAAGCGGCTCCACTCGGCGTCCTCGATGTCGAAGAAGTCCTTCAGCTCGAAGATGCCCAGGTTGTTGACCAGGATGTCCGCCTTCGGCTCGGCCGCAACGAAAGCCGCGCAGCCTTCCGCCGTGCCCAGGTCGCCGGCGACGCCGCGCACCCTGGCATCCGGCTGGCCGTTCCGGATCGCCGCGATCGCACGGTCCACCGCCGCCTGGCTGCGTCCGTTGACCACCACGGTGGCGCCGGCGGCGGCGAGGCCGCTGGCGATGGCGAAGCCGATGCCGGCGGTGGAACCGCTGACGATTGCCAGTTTGTCGCTCAGATCGATCTGCATGGGAGTCTCCTGTCGAGTGACGAACCGCTCAGGAACGCGGCTCGGGGAACAGACGACAGCCTAGACCAGCCAGCGTTCCGTGCCCGTTCCTGGCCTCAGAGACGCAGGCCGAGGTTGATCATCGCCGCCGAATTGCCGAGCAGCACCAGCTCGCTGCCCAGCGGGCCGAAGCGAACGCCCACCGAGGGGATGATCGCCGGCGCGACGCCGAAGCGGTTCAGCGGGATCTTGTCGCGGTATTCGCCGCGATAGCCCTGCAACAGGCCGCCGGTGAGCTTCAGGTAGACCGGGTAGCTGTCACTGTCGAAGCGCTTGCCCAGGTAGGCGTAGTTGGAGCGCTGGCTGAACGAGTTGCGGAAGGTCGCGCCGCCGGCCAGCACGCCATCGGCGCGGTTGTATTCGAGGCCGAGCAGGTCCTGGTGATTGTTGTGTTCCGGATCCGGGTTGAAATGCCGGGTGTAGACGCTGGTCTGCAGGTACCAGAAGTCGCCGTCGTCGGCAGCCCAGGCAGGTGCGGCGAGCACGGCCAGCAGGCTCAGGATGAGATAGCGCATGGGGACTCCAGGCGGCCGTCGCCAGGTAAGGAAGGCAAGACGTGACGGCTTGCGCCTCGCAGCGTGAATTCTGCTGAACCCGGCCTGAATCGGGCCTGAACGAAGCCTGAACAATTTCTGAACGAACCGTCAGAAAAACCCGGAATGGCTCAAGAACGGACCTCGGCGAAACGTTCGGAAAACCGAACGCCATGCCCCGAAAATATTCGGAAGAGCGGACGAAAGGCCATTTCGGGGCATTTTCATCCAAATTTAATTTCTTTTACTTTCAATTAGTTAGGCTAAAAAAAGCCGGATTTCATAAGCTGGCATGCATCCTGCCACTACACTGTTCGGCAAGCACGATACTCTCGTGGCTTCCCCCGCCGGGGAAAACCGCGAAACACCCTGTCCCGGAGAGGCCAGGCGCTCGCGGCTCAATAAAAATCAAAACAAGTCGAGGAAGAAATTCATGCGTATCGCTCCCAGTCTGCTGAGCACCGCCATCGTGGCCGCTCTGTTGTCCGCTCCGGTCGTCGCTGACGAGCTCACCGGCACGCTGAAGAAGATCAAGGAAACCGGCACCATCACCCTCGGTCACCGTGACGCTTCGATTCCCTTCTCCTACCTCGGCACCGAGCCGGGCAAGCCGATCGGCTACTCCCACGACCTGCAACTGAAAGTGGTCGAGGCGGTGAAGAAGGAACTCAACCTCCCCGAGCTGAAGGTCCGCTATAACCTGGTCACCTCGCAGACCCGCATCCCGCTGGTGCAGAACGGCACCGTGGACATCGAGTGCGGCTCCACCACCAACAACGAAGAGCGCCAGAAGCAGGTCGACTTCTCCGTCGGCATCTTCGAGGTCGGCACCCGCCTGCTGTCGAAGAAGACCGCCAACATCAAGGACTTCGACGACCTCAAGGGCAAGAACGTGGTGACCACCGCCGGCACCACCTCCGAGCGCCTGCTCAAGGCCATGAACGCGGACAAGAAGATGGGCATGAACATCATCTCCGCCAAGGACCACGGCGAGTCCTTCATGATGCTCGAGTCCGGCCGCGCGGTGGCCTTCATGATGGACGACGCGCTGCTCTACGGCGAAATGGCCAAGGCCAAGAAGCCGGACGACTGGGTCGTCGGCGGCACCCCGCAGTCCTTCGAGATCTACGGCTGCATGGTGCGCAAGGGCGACGCGGCGTTCAAGAAAGTGGTCGACAAGGCCATCACCGATACCTACGCCTCCGGCGAGGTCAACAAGATCTACGACAAGTGGTTCACCCAGCCGATCCCGCCGAAGGGCCTGAACCTCAACTTCCCCATGAGCGAAGAGCTGAAGAAGCTGATCGCCAGCCCGACCGACAAGGCCGCCGAGCAGATGTAACGAGCGCCTGGCGTTCCTCCCGGAGCGCCAGCGCTTCGCGCGTCGCCCCCGCCTCGCAGCGGGGCCTCGGGGACGCGGGAGGGGCCTGCCCCTCCCCAGCCGTCTCCCCCGGAAGAGCAGCGCCGCCGGCCCGCACGGCCGCGCCGGCGCCTGCCTTCCCCGCCAGTGTCTGCAACCGATTGAACCGAGGGGAAACCCCAACATGAATTACAACTGGGACTGGGGCGTGTTCTTCAAGTCCACCGGGATCGGCAGCGAAACCTACCTCGACTGGTACATCGCCGGTCTGGGCTGGACCATCGCCATCGCCCTGGTCGGCTGGATCATCGCCCTGGCGCTGGGCTCGCTGCTCGGCGTCATGCGCACCGTGCCGAACCGCCTGGTATCGGGGATCGCCACCACCTACGTGGAAATCTTCCGCAACGTGCCGCTGCTGGTGCAGCTGTTCATCTGGTACTTCCTGGTACCCGACCTGCTGCCCGAGGGCCTGCAGACCTGGTTCAAGCAGGACCTCAACCCGACTACCTCGGCCTACCTCAGCGTGGTCGTCTGCCTCGGCCTGTTCACCGCCGCGCGGGTCTGCGAGCAGGTGCGCACCGGCATCCAGGCGCTGCCCTACGGGCAGACCTCGGCGGCCCGCGCGATGGGCTTCCGCCTGCCGCAGATCTACCGCCACGTGCTGCTGCCGCAGGCCTTCCGGATCATCATCCCGCCGCTGACCTCGGAGTTCCTCAACATCTTCAAGAACTCCTCGGTGGCGTCGCTGATCGGCCTGATGGAGCTGCTGGCGCAGACCAAGCAGACCGCCGAGTTCTCCGCCAACCTGTTCGAGGCCTTCACCCTGGCCACGCTGATCTACTTCACGCTGAACATGAGCCTGATGCTGATCATGCGCCTGGTGGAGAGAAAGGTCGCCGTACCGGGCCTGATCTCCGTAGGAGGTAAATGATGGACTTCAGTGGAATCGTTCCCGCCCTGCCGAGCCTCTGGGAAGGCATGCTGATGACCCTCAAGCTGATGGTCCTCGGCGTCCTCGGCGGCGTCGCGCTGGGTACCGTGCTGGCGCTGATGCGGCTGTCGCACAGCAAGTTGCTGTCGAACATCGCCGGCTTCTACGTCAACTACTTCCGCTCGATCCCGCTGCTGCTGGTGATCACCTGGTTCTACTTCGCGGTGCCCTTCATCCTGCGCTGGATCACCGGCGAGGACACCCCGGTGGGGGCGTTCACCTCCTGCCTGGTGGCCTTCATGATGTTCGAGGCGGCCTACTACTGCGAGATCGTCCGCGCCGGCATCCAGGCCATCCCGAAAGGCCAGATGGGCGCCGCCCAGGCACTGGGCATGACCTACGGGCAGACCATGCGCCTGGTGATCCTGCCGCAGGCGTTCCGCAAGATGACCCCGCTGCTGCTGCAACAGAGCATCATCCTGTTCCAGGACACCTCGCTGGTCTATACCGTCGGCCTGATGGACTTCCTCAATTCGGCCCGTTCGCGCGGCGACATCATCGGCCAGGCCAACGAGTTCCTGATTTTCGCCGGCCTGGTCTACTTCGTCGTAAGCTTCACCGCCTCGTTCGCCGTCAAACGTCTGCAGAAAAGGTTAACCGTATGATTTCCATCAAGAATGTCAGCAAGTGGTATGGCGACTTCCAGGTCCTGACCGACTGCTCCACCGAGGTTGCGAAAGGCGAAGTGGTGGTGGTCTGCGGGCCGTCGGGCTCGGGCAAGTCGACCCTGATCAAGTGCGTCAACGCACTGGAACCCTTCCAGAAGGGCGACATCGTCGTCGACGGCACCTCCATCGCCGATCCGAAGACCAACCTGCCCAAGCTGCGCTCGCGGGTCGGCATGGTGTTCCAGCATTTCGAGCTGTTTCCCCACCTGAGCATCACCGAGAACCTGACCATCGCGCAGATCAAGGTACTCGGCCGCAGCAAGGAAGAAGCCACCAAGAAGGGCCTGGCCCTGCTCGAGCGTGTCGGTCTCAAGGAGCACGCGCACAAGCACCCCGGCCAGCTCTCCGGCGGCCAGCAGCAGCGCGTGGCGATCGCCCGCGCGCTGGCGATGGACCCGGTGGTGATGCTGTTCGACGAGCCGACCTCGGCGCTCGACCCGGAAATGGTCAACGAAGTGCTCGACGTGATGGTCCAGCTGGCCCACGAAGGCATGACCATGATGTGCGTGACCCACGAGATGGGCTTCGCGCGCAAGGTCGCCAACCGGGTGATCTTCATGGACCGCGGGCAGATCGTGGAAGACTGCGAGAAGGAGGAGTTCTTCGGCGACGTCAGCGCCCGCTCCGAACGCGCCCAGCAGTTCCTCGCCAAGATCCTCCCGCACTGATGTACCCGCCCTCGCCGGCCCGCCCGGCGGGGGCCTGCTCTACCCTCGCCTGCGATAACAATAAATAGGGAAAGCCCATGCAACCTGTGCTCTTCAGAACCCTGTCCCTCGGCGTCGCCATTGCCGCCGCATCCTCCTCGGCCTTCGCCGCCACGCTCGACGGCGGCGCCGTCGCCGCGCCCGACGAGTACGGCGCCAAGGTCGCCGCGCAGATCCTCAAGGCCGGCGGCAACGCGGTGGACGCCGCGGTGGCCACCGCCTTCACCCTGGCGGTCACCTACCCCGAGGCCGGCAACATCGGCGGCGGCGGCTTCATGACCCTGTACATGGACGGCAAGCCGTACTTCCTCGACTACCGCGAGGTGGCGCCGAAGGCCGCGAGCAAAACCATGTACCTGGACGACAAGGGCGAGGTGATCGAGAACCTCAGCCTGGTCGGCGCCAAGGCCGCCGGCGTGCCGGGCACCGTGATGGGCCTCTGGGAAGCCCACAAGCGGTTCGGCAAGCTGCCCTGGAGCGAGCTGCTGACCCCGGCCATCGGCTACGCGCAGAAGGGCTTCAAGGTCGCCGACAAGCAGTTCCAGTACCGCCAGGACGCCGTCGCCCTGTTCAACGGCAAGACCAACTTCGGCGACTACTTCGGCCACATGAAGGCCGGCGAGGCGTTCCTCCAGCCGGACCTGGCGAAGACCCTGGAGCGTATCGCCGACAAGGGCCCGGACGAGTTCTACAAAGGCCATACCGCCGACCTGCTGGTGGCACAGATGCAGCAGGACAAGGGACTGATCACCCACCAGGACCTCGCCGACTACAAGGTCAGGTGGCGCGAACCGATGCGCGTCGACTGGCAGGGCAACACGCTCTATACCGCGCCGCTGCCAAGCTCCGGCGGGATCGCCCTGGCCCAGTTGCTGGGCATCAAGGAAAACCGTGCCGCCGACTTCAAGGGCGTCGAGCTGAACTCCGCGCGCTACATCCACCTGCTGGCGGAGATCGAGAAACGCGTGTTCGCCGACCGCGCCGACTACCTCGGCGACCCGGACTTCTCCAAGGTCCCGGTGGCGCGCCTGACCGATCCGGCATACCTGAAGCAGCGTGCCGCCGAGGTCAATCCGACGGCGATCTCGCCGACCGAGAAGGTCCGTCCCGGCCTGGAGCCGCACCAGACCACGCACTTCTCCATCGTCGACGCCGACGGCAACGCGGTGAGCAACACCTACACCCTCAACTGGGACTTCGGCAGCGGCGTGGTGGTCAAGGGCGCTGGCTTCCTGCTCAACGACGAGATGGACGACTTCAGCGCCAAACCGGGCGTGGCCAACGCCTTCGGCGTGGTCGGCAGCGACGCCAACGCCATCGAGCCGGGCAAGCGCATGCTCTCCTCGATGAGCCCGAGCATCGTCACCCGCGACGGCAAGGTCAGCCTGGTGGTCGGCACTCCCGGCGGCTCGCGGATCTTCACCTCGATCTTCCAGGTGCTGAACAACATCTACGACTTCCACCTGCCGCTGGAGAAGGCCGTGGCCGCGCAGCGCGTGCACCACCAGTTGCTGCCCAAGGACACGATCTACTACGACGCCTACGCGCCGCTCGCCGGCAAGGTCGCCGAGGAGCTGAAGGCGATGGGCTACACCCTGGAGGACCAGGGCTGGAACATGGGCGATATCCAGGCCATCCGCGTCGACGGCAAGGCCCTGGAGACCGCCTCCGATCCCCGTGGCCGCGGCGTCGGCCTGGTGGTGAAACCCTGACAGGACGGCGGGCGGCCGACGCCGCCCGCGCCTGATTGCGTGCAACGACGATAACCCTACCAACCTACCGACACGAGATATCGCCATGAAGCCATTGCTCCACGCGTTCGCCCCCGGTGTTATGGCCCTGATGCTCCTGCTGCCGCAGGCCGCCCAGGCCAAGGAAGTCGCACCGCAACAGAAACTGTCCAACGTGGTCATCCTGGCCACCGGCGGCACCATCGCCGGCGCCGGCGCCAGCGCCGCCAACAGCGCCACCTACACCGCCGCCAAGGTGCCGGTCGACCAACTGCTGGCCAGCGTGCCGCAGCTCAAGGACATCGCCAACGTCCGCGGCCAACAGGTGTTCCAGATCGCCTCGGAAAGCTTCACCAACGAGAACCTGCTGGAACTGGGCAAGACCGTCGCCAAGCTGGCCGATAGCGACGACGTCGACGGCATCGTGATCACCCACGGTACCGACACCCTGGAAGAGACCGCCTACTTCCTGACCCTGGTCGAGCACACCGAGAAGCCCATCGTGGTGGTCGGCTCGATGCGCCCGGGCACCGCGATGTCCGCCGACGGCATGCTCAACCTGTACAACGCCGTGGCGGTGGCCGGCGACAAGTCGGCACGCGGCAAGGGCGTGCTGATCACCATGAACGACGAGATCCTCTCCGGCCGCGACGCGAGCAAGATGGTCAACATCAAGACCGAAGCGTTCAAGAGCCCGTGGGGCCCGCTGGGCATGGTGGTCGAGGGCAAGAGCTACTGGTTCCGCGCACCGGTGAAGCGGCACACGGTGAACTCCGAGTTCGACATCAAGCAGATCTCCGCGCTGGCTCCGGTGGAAATCGCCTACAGCTACGGCAACGTCAGCGACACCGCCTACAAAGCCCTGGCCCAGGCGGGCGCCAAGGCGATCATCCATGCCGGCACCGGCAACGGCTCGGTGCCCGCGCGCGTGGTGCCGACCCTGCAGGAACTGCGCAAGCAGGGCGTGCAGATCATCCGCTCCTCGCACGTCAATGCCGGCGGCTTCGTCCTGCGCAACGCCGAGCAGCCGGACGACAAGAACGACTGGATCGTCGCCCACGACCTGAACCCGCAGAAGGCGCGCATCCTGGCCGCGGTCGCGATGACCAAGACCCAGGACAGCAAGGAGCTGCAACGGATCTTCTGGGAATACTGAGTGAACCCTTCCGGCGCCGCCTGCCGGCCGTGCCGGAAAACCGCCCGCTCCGCCGCCCATCGTGGCGGCGGGCTGGCCTAGCCGCGACGACTGTGATGGAATCCCCCGACCCGCCCTGCAGCGTACCTCCGTCACTGACCGTGAAGCCCCGCCTCGTCCGCCAGTTGCTGCTCCCCATTCCCCTGCTCCTGCTGATGCTCGGCTTCGGCTACGGCGGCTACCGGATCAGCGAGAGCGCCGGCATCCGTGCCCTCGCCGAGAATGGCGAACGCCAGCTGGAGCTGCATGCGCGGACGGTCGAGAGCGAGATCAGCAAGTACACCTACCTGCCCAGCCTGCTGGAGCTGGAGCGCAGCGTCAGTCACCTGCTCACCGACCCGACGCCATACCGGCGCAACCAGGTCAACGCCTACCTCGAAGGCCTCAACCGCCGCGCCGGCAGCCGCGCGGTGTACCTGCTGGACACCAACGGCCGGGTCCTGGCCACCAGCAACTGGAGCGACCCGGACAGCTACCTCGGCGAGGACCTGTCGTTCCGCGCCTACTGGCAGGACGCGATGAAGGGCAAGCCGGGCCGCTTCTACGGCATCGGCAGCACCCGCGGCGAGCCGGGCTACTACCTGGCCCACGGCCTGGTCCACGGCGGCCGGATCATCGGCGTGGCGGTGGTCAAGGTGAAGATGGACGCCCTCGAGGAACGCTGGGAGAAGGCGCGCCTGGAAGCCTTCGTCAGCGACGAGAACGGCATCATCATCCTCTCCAGCAACCCCGCCCTGCGCCTGAAGGCGGTGCGCTCCCTGAGCGCCGACGACAAGGAGCGCCTGGCGCGCAGCATGCAGTACTACTGGTGGGCGCTGAACGAGTGGCAACCGCTGCAGCGCGAGCCGCTGGCCGCCGGTGTGGAGAAGCTCAGCTTCCCCGCCGATGAGCAGCATCCGCGCGGCGAAGCGGTCACCTACCTGGCGCAGACCCGCGCGCTGAACGACACACCGTGGAACCTGACCCTGCTCAGCCCGCTGGAAGACCTGCGCCGCGACGCGGTACGCAACGGCATGCTGGCCGCCATCGGTTTCGCCCTCCTGGCATTCCTGCTGATCGCCTGGAACGAGCGGCGCAAGGTACTCGCCACCCGCCTCGCCGCGCGCGAGGCGCTGCAACGGGCCAACGGCGAGCTGGAAGTGAAGATCGCCGAACGTACCGCCGACCTGCAGGCCAGCAACGCACGCCTGACCGCCGAGATCCACGAGCGCCAGCAGGCCGAGGACACCCTGCGCAAGGCCCAGGACGAACTGGTCCAGGCCGGCAAGCTGGCGGTGATCGGGCAGATGTCCACCAGCATCGCCCACGAACTCAACCAACCGCTGGCGGCGCTGCGTACGCTGTCCGGCAACACCGTGCGCTTCCTCCAGCGCGGCAAGCTGGAGACCGCCAGCACCAACCTCGCCACCATCAACGAACTGGTCGACCGCATGGGCCGCATCACCGCCAGCCTGCGTGCCTTCGCCCGGCGCAGCGACGACGCCGGCCAGGCCAGCCTGGCCAAGGCGGTGGACGCGGCGCTGCTGATCCTGCACGGGCGCCTGGAGCAGGACCCGCCGACCCTGCACCGGCATTTCGACGACGTGCGCCTGGGCATCGACCAGACCCGCCTGGAACAGATCCTGGTCAACCTGCTGGCCAACGCCCTCGACGCCATGAGCGGGCAGGCCGACCGCCAGCTCTGGCTGGAAGGCCGGCGCGAGGAGGAGCGCTACGTCCTGCGCGTGCGCGACAACGGCCCCGGTATCCCGCCGGCGGCGCGCGTCCACCTGTTCGAACCCTTCTTCACCACCAAGCCCGGCGAACATGGCCTGGGCCTCGGCCTGACCCTCTCGGCCAGCCTGGCCACCGCCGCCGGCGGCAGCCTCAGCGTGCAGCACCCCGAAAGCGGCGGAACCGCCTTCGAGCTGAGCCTGTCCCTGGTTCCCGATTCCCCGACTGCGAGTCCCGCCCGATGAACGAGCCGCTTTCCGTCCTGATCGTCGAAGACGATCCGCATGTCTTGCTCGGCTGCCAGCAGGCGCTGGAGCTGGAGGACATCCCCTGCATCGGCGTCGGCAGCGCCGAGGAGGCGCTGCAACGGGTCGACCGCGACTTCGCCGGCATCGTCGTCAGCGACATCCGCCTGCCCGGCATCGACGGCCTGACCCTGCTGGAGCGTCTCAAGTCCCTCGACCCGAGCCTGCCGGTGGTGCTGATCACCGGTCACGGCGACATCTCCATGGCGGTACAGGCGATGCACGCCGGCGCCTACGACTTCATGGAGAAGCCCTTCTCTCCGGAACGCCTGGTCGAGGTCGCCCGCCGCGCCCTGGAGCAGCGCGGGCTGGCCCGCGAGGTCAGCGCGCTGCGTCGCCAGTTGGCCGGCCGCCAGGACCTGGCGCAACGGATCATCGGCCGCTCGCCGGCGATCCAGGCGTTGCGCGAGCTGATCGCCAACGTCGGCGACACCTCGGCCAACGTGCTGATCCTCGGCGAGACCGGCACCGGCAAGGAGCTGGTGGCGCGTTGCCTCCACGACTATAGCCGGCGCCACCAGCATGCCTTCGTCGCGCTGAACTGCGGCGGCCTGCCGGAGAACCTGTTCGACAGCGAGATATTCGGCCACGAGGCGCACGCCTTCACCGGTGCCAACAAGCGGCGGATCGGCAAGATCGAGCATGCCAACGGCGGCACGCTGTTCCTCGACGAGATCGAGAGCATGCCGGTCAACCTGCAGATCAAGCTGCTGCGGGTGTTGCAGGAACACACCCTGGAACGCCTCGGCTCGAACCAGTCGATCCCGGTGGACTGCCGGGTGATCGCGGCGACCAAGGCAGACCTCGCCGCCATGGGCAAGAGCGGCCAGTTCCGCAGCGACCTCTACTACCGGCTCAACGTGGTGAGCCTGGAACTGCCGGCGCTGCGCGACCGCCGCGAGGACATCCTGCTGCTCTTCGAACACTTCCTCCAGCAGTCCTCGCTGCGCTTCGACCGCCCCGCGCCGGAACTCGACCGTGCCACCGTGGCCAGCCTGATGGCCCACGACTGGCCGGGCAACGTACGCGAACTGCGCAACGTCGCCGAACGCTTCGCCCTCGGCCTGCCGGTGTTCAACAAGGGCGGCCAGGCCGTACAGACCGGCGGCCCGCGCTTCGCCGAAGCGGTGGAGGCATTCGAGAAGGCCCTGCTCGGCGACGCCCTGGCTCGCCACCACGGCAACCTGACCCAGGCCAGCCAGGACCTGGGCATGGCCAAGACCACGCTGTTCGACAAGGTGAAGAAGTACGGCCTGCAATAGGCCGGAGCGCCCTCTTCGCCCTGCCCGCCTGGCGCAGGGCGCGATGCTTCATCCGACATTTCTCACCCGCCTGCGATTCCGCTCGCCGGATAACGCCGGGGGCGTTATTCGCCCTACCCGCCTGACGCAGCGCGTCATAGGCCATTCCTCCTCCCTCGGTGCGCCCGCGCTATCCGGGCATTCATGAATTGAACTCAAGTGTCATTTTCCCCGGCAGCTGTTTTTCGCACGAATCGTTCCGCCAATAATGCGCCCACCTTCTTCCAGTACGCCGCGCCGCGGCCGGCCTCACGAGCGAGATCGCCATCATGCTGTTCAGCCCCTATGCCCTTGGCCACCTGACCCTCCCCAATCGCATCGTCATGCCGCCGATGACCCGTTCCCGCGCCGCCAGTGGCGAAGTCGCCACCGCGCTGATGGCCGAGTACTACAGCCAGCGCGCCGGCGCCGGCCTGATTGTTTCCGAAGGCACCCAGATCAGCCGGCAGGGCCAGGGCTACGCCTGGACACCGGGCATCCACAGCGCCGAGCAGGTCGCCGGCTGGCGCCAGGTCACCGACGCGGTGCACGCCGCCGGCGGGCGCATCTTCGCCCAGCTCTGGCACGTCGGCAGGGTCTCGCACACCTCGCTGCAACCGGGCAACGCCGCCCCGGTGTCCTCCTCGGCGCTGGTGGCCGAAGGCGTGAAGGTCTTCGTCGATCCCCAGGGCCGCGGAGCGCAGGCTGGCGGCGGCGAGATGGTCCAGCACTCGGCGCCGCGCGCACTGGCAGTGGAGGAAATCCGGGAGATCGTCGCCGACTATGCCCAGGCCGCACGCAACGCCCTCGACGCCGGCTTCGACGGGGTCGAACTGCACGGCGCCAACGGCTACCTGATCAACCAGTTCATCGACTCCCAGGCCAATGCGCGCAACGACCAATACGGCGGCTCGCTGGAGAACCGCCTGCGCTTCCTCCGCGAAGTCGCCGAGGCGGTCACCGCGGTGGTCGGCAGGGAGCGCATCGGCGTGCGCCTGGCGCCGCTGACCACCCTGCAGGGCGCGGTCGACGACACCCCGCAAGCCACCTACCTGGCCGCGGCGCGGCTACTCGACGAGATCCGCGTGGCCTACATCCACATCGCCGAGGCCGACTGGGAAGACGCCCCGGCCATGCCGGCGGCGTTCAAGGAAGCGTTGCGCATCGTCTACCGTGGCAGCCTGATCTACTCCGGCATGTACACCAAGGCGCGCGCCGAGGAAGCCCTGGCCAGGGGCTGGGCCGACCTGATCGGCTTCGGCCGGCCGTTCATCGCCAACCCCGACCTGCCCTACCGCCTGGAGCACGACCTGGCGCTGGCCGACGGCGACCGCTCGACCTACTTCGGTGGCGGCGCCGCCGGCTACACCGACTACCCGAGCCTGCCGCAGGCGGCCGGTTGAACCCCCTAGCCGACCGGACCGCGAGCGCGCGGCCGGTTGGCGAAACATGCCGCCACAACCTCGCCTTTGGTCGACTAGAACCCACGGCTGGCGGGACCTAGACTCAATTCGCCAGATATTCATTATTAATAGGCCTGATTTCCTGGACAGGGGGGACCACCGATAGCATCGAGGAACATTTCGAGGAATCCGCCATGAGCAAGTCCCTGATCGTCTCCCTGGCCGCCAGCCTGGTCGTCCTGGCCGGTTGCGCCAACCCGCCGCGCAGCGTCGAGCGCCCCTACAGCGACGCCGAAATCAAGTCCTACGCCCTCGACAGCCTGGAACGCAGCGACCTCTCGCCGAAGCGCCTCGACCAGTACCGCAGCGTGCTCGGCACGCCGCACCGGCAGACCCTCTAGCGCCTTCAGACGGGGCGCCGCCAGACGCTCGCCAGCCAGGGCTGCTGCTCGCGCGGCAGGCCCGGCGGCCGGTAGTAGTGCTCCAGCTCGACGAAACCGGCTTCCTCCAGTAGGCGTTTCCAGGCCGGGTAATCGTGGTAGGCACCGTAGCGTTGGCCATTCCAGCCCTCGCGGTTGTCGCCGCGCGGGTTGGAGCTGAACAGCACGCCGCCCGGCCGCAGCGCTTCGAAGAGTTCGCCGAGCACCCGCGGCAAGGCGCTGCCGGGCACATGGAACAGGCTGGCGTTGGCGAAGATGCCGTCGAAGTGCCCGGCCGGCAGTCGCAGCGCCAGGAAATTCTGTTGCCATACCTCGCAACCGCTGTCGGCCCTGGCCATCTCGACGAAGCGCGGCGTGCCTTCGAGTCCCACCGGCTGGTGGCCGAGGCGGCGGAAGGTGGCCAGGTCGCGCCCGGGACCGCAGCCGAAATCGAGGATCCGGTACGGCGGCGACCCGTCGATATGGCGCAGCAGCGCCTCGACGTTCTGGCTCACGTCATGGCCGCGGGTGCCCTCGCGGAAGCCTTCGGCGTTGCGCTGGTAGTCGGCCAGGGTGGTGGCGGTGATCGCGTCGAAATCCTCGGTGCTCATGTCTGCTCGCAGTGGCGGGGTTCCGCCCAGTCTAGCGCCGGCACGGGTTTCGCCTAAGGTTTTGTAATAGTTTCCCGCTGTGGCGAGGGCCCGCGACACAGTAGGATCGACTTCCCTTTGACTCTCAATGGCCATCATGACCACCCTTTCGGAGCCCCCCAGTCGTCCTTCCGGACAACCCTCCCCGCTTCGCCTTCGCCACCTGCGTCCGCCCCTCGACGCCGAATCCCTCGCCTCGTCCCCCTCCGTCACCGCCGGCTGCCGCAGCCGCGCCGTGCAGCGTCGCGCCAGCGCGACGGCCAGCCGGACCGGGAGGTAAGCGCACATGGAATGGATAGCTGACCCGACTGCCTGGCTCGGCCTGGCGACCCTGATCGTGCTGGAGATCGTCCTCGGCATCGACAACCTGGTGTTCATCGCGATCCTCGCCGACAAGCTGCCGCCGCACCTGCGCGACCGCGCCCGGGTCCTCGGCCTGTCGCTGGCGCTGCTGATGCGCCTGGGCCTGCTGGCGAGCATCTCGTGGATGGTGACCCTCACCGAGCCGCTGTTCGAGGTATTCGGCAAGAGCTTCTCCGGCCGCGACCTGATCATGCTGTTCGGTGGCGTGTTCCTGCTGTTCAAGGCCACCATGGAGCTGCACGAACGCCTCGAAGGCCATGTCGCCCAGCACGCCGGCAACAAGACCTACGCGCTGTTCTGGCCGATCGTCGCGCAGATCGTGGTGCTCGACGCGGTGTTCTCGCTCGACGCGGTGATCACCGCGGTGGGCATGGTCGAGCACCTGGAAGTGATGATGATCGCGGTGATCGTCTCCATCGGCCTGATGATCGTCGCCAGCAAGCCGCTGACCCGCTTCGTCAATCGTCACCCGACGGTGATCATGCTGTGCCTGGGCTTCCTGATGATGATCGGCTTCAGCCTGACCGCCGAGGGCCTGGGCTTCCATATCCCGAAAGGCTACCTGTACGCGGCCATCGGCTTCTCGATCCTCATCGAGGTGTTCAACCAGGTCGCCCGCAAGCGCCGCAAGAAGAGCCTGCAGGGCCACCGCCCGCTGCGCGCGCGTACCGCCCATGCGGTGCTGCGCCTGCTCGGCGGCCAGCGCCTGGAGGCCGACGAGGTCGGCGAGGAAGTCGCCGACCTGTTCGAGGAGGGCGACGACCAGGTGGTCTTCGACCGCCGCGAGCGGGTGATGATCAGCGGCGTGCTGCAATTGGCCGAGAAGCCCATCCGCAGCCTGATGACGGTACGCGCCGAGGTCGACTGCATCGACCTCGACAGCGGCCGCGAGGCGATCCGCGCGGCGCTGCTCGAATCGTCCTACTCGCGCCTGCCGCTGGTGCGCGACGGGCGCGTCGAGGAGCCGCTGGGCTACGTGCACAAGAAGGAACTGCTCAAGGAGCTGCTCGCCGGCGCCCAGCCGGACCTGGAAAGCCTGGCCCGCCAGCCGCTCAACCTGTTGCAGGACTGCTCGATCCTCAATGCCCTGGAGCAGATGCGCGAGGCCTCGACCCACGTGGCCTTCGTGGTCAACGAGTTCGGCGAATTCATCGGCCTGCTGACCCTGACCGACATTCTCGAATCCATCGCCGGCGAGCTGCCCGACGCCAGCGAGATCGACGGTCCGGACGTAGTCGAGGAGAACGACGGCTACCTGGTCAGCGGTGCCATGAACCTCAGCCAGGTGCGTCGACGCGTGGGGTTCGACGCGCACGCCACGGAGGACTACCAGACCCTCGCCGGGCTGGTGATGAGCCTGCTCGACCGCCTGCCGGTGATCGGCGACCGCCTGCAGTGGCAGGACTGGGAACTGCGGGGGGGGGAAGTGGAAGAACGCCGGGTGACCCGGGTCCTGCTGCGCAGGGGCTGAGCGAAGCGGCGGCCGCCGATCCGGCCGCCGTCCTCCCCGGCGCAGCGGCAGACCGCTACAGGCGGCGCTGCCAGGCCTGCGCCTGCTCGTCCTTCACCACCTCGACGAAAGCTTGCGGCAACAGGGTGCGGAACGGGCCTTCGTCAGCCTCGGCCAGCTCGACCATCCGCGCGATCATTTCCTCCGGATCGTACTGCTCGAAGGGAAAGCGCACGCCGCTGTGGTCGGTGAAGTGGCGCTGCGGGTCGTACCAGCGTTTCCAGGTTTCCATCATGCGATCGTTGAAGCCGGTCTGGTACGGGCCGGGATTGATGGTGCCAACCTGGATGCCGAACGGCTTCAGTTCGGCATGCAGGGCCTCGGCGAAGGCCTCCAGGGCATGCTTGGAGGCGCAGTAGGGGCCGGTATAGGGTCCGGTGATCAGGCCGGCGATGGACGACACGAAGAGCACCTTGCCGCCACGCTTCTGCTCGACCATGCGCCGGACGAAACCCTGGGTCAGTTCCAGGTTGGCGAACACGTTGGTCTCGAACAGCGCGCGCACCAGTTCCAGCGGGATCTCCGCGCTGGCCCCGGCCTCGGCGCTGCCGGCGTTGTTCAGCAGCACGTCGATATCCCATTCCCAGGCGCGTTCGCGATCGGCGGCGACGGTGATGTCGAGGGTTTCCACCCGCAGCGGGACGCCACGTCGCCCGGCCTCTTCGCGCAGGTCGGCGGCCTGCCCGGCGCCGCGCACGCCGGCGATCGTCCGATGGCCGCGGGCGGCCAGGCGCAACGCCACTTCCCGACCGAAGCCGCTGCCGGCCCCGGTCACCAGGATTCGCTTCTGTTTCATCTCGATTACCTCTGGATTGTTGCCATAGCCACGGCGGCCTCGGCGATGGATTGGTCCTGGGCCGCGCTGGCGCCGGAGACGCCGACGCCACCCAGGCAGGAACCGCCGGCATCGCCCAGCGGCATGCCGCCGGCGAAGCAGGCCAGCCCGCCGTTGCTCTGCTCGATGCTCCACAACGGCTGGCCCGGCCCGGCGAGTCGGCCCAGCTCGCCGCTGGGCAGGCGGAACAGCGCGGCGCTGCGCGCCTTGCGCTGGGCCAGGTCGATGGCACCGGGAACGCTATCGTCCATCCGTACGAACGCCAGCAGGTTGGCATGGGCGTCGACCACCGCGACGCAGACCGCCAGGCGCTGCCGCTGCGCTTCGGCAATGGCCGCCGCGATGCAGCGTTGGGCATGTTGCAGAGACAGGTGGGTAGACATGGCCGGCGTCCTCATCGAGTGCTTGCGGGCCAGTCTAGAAAGGTCGAAGCTTTAACAGAACCGGCCTTCTCCTACGTAGACTTTCAAGTTTTCCTAACAATGAATCGACGCGATCCCCTCGCCGGCCTGCATGTCTTCAGGCAGGTCGCCGACACCGGCAGCTTCACCCGCGCCGCCGCCCTGCTCGGGGTGACGCCGGCAGCGGTGAGCCAGGCGATCAACCAACTGGAAGCCGAGCTGCGTCTCAAGCTGTTCCACCGCACCACCCGCGGGGTCAGCCTGAGCGAGGCCGGGCAGCGCTACCACGAACAGACCGAACAGCCCTACCGCGACCTGGTGCGCGCCCGCGAAGCGCTCGGCGAAAGCCTCGCGGAACCCTCCGGGCAGCTGCGCATCAGCGCCCTGCACCTGGCGAAGAACCTGGTGATCGCACCGATGCTCAACGAGTTCGTGCGACGCTACCCGAAGGTACAACTGGAGATCCGCTACGAGGACCAGTTGGTGGATATCGTCAGGGAACGACTGGATGCCGGCATCCGCCTGGCCGACGCCCTGCAGCCGGGCATGGTCGGGGTGCAACTGACAGCGCCGCTGGCGTGCCTGCTGGTGGCCACTCCGGCCTACCTCGCCGAGTACGGTACGCCGGCCAGCGTCGCCGACCTCGATGGGCATGCCGCCGTGCGCTTCCGTTTCCCGCGCAGCGGCCGCCTGCACAAGTGGCGCTTGCGGGAAGACGGGCGGGAACTGGAAGTGGACCTGCCGGCACGCTTCGTCAGCACCGACACCGAGGCGATCATCGAGGCGGCCCGCGCCGGCGCAGGGATCGCCCAGGCATTCATCCGCGAGCGGGTCGCCGCGGACCTCGCCGCCGGGCGCCTGGTGGAAGTGCTGCCTGGCAGTTGCCTGCCGCTGCCGCCGATGTGGCTGTATTACCTGAACCGCCGCCACGTACCGGCCAAGCTGCGCGCCTTCATCGAACTGCTACGCGAGTGGCGGCAGCCGGCCTGAACCTCAGCGGCCCTTGCCGGCCGGCCCCGGCCGGCTCAGCAGGAGGTCGTCCGGTCCGTCGATCTCGATGAAGCGACCGCTTTCCAGCGCCTCCTCCAGCGGCGTGCCGGCGAGCACGTCGGCCTTGCGCAGGGCGCTGGAGAAACGCAGGTCGGCGCTGGCCTCGACCTTCGCCAACGGCACCTGGTAGGTCTTGAACGCACCGTAGCGGAAGCCTTCGCTGGGCATCATCCCTTCCTGCCCCAGCAGGTAGGCGGACACTCCCAGTTCGCCGCTGTCGGCGTCGATCATCGCCACCACCTTCCAGAACTCCAGCGGCACCTGCACGCCCTGGTAGAGCGGATCGTCGTCGCGGAACACCGGGCCGGTGAACACCGAGATGCGGAAGCCCTCGCTCCTGGCGTTCTGCAGCACGTAGTCCTCCAGCGACAGCCAGCTGCGCTGGTTGAGCTGCGCCACCTGGGGCACCGCGTTGGTGTAGACGAAGGTGTCGTCCTCAGCCTGCCGGGCGACGGCATCGCTGTCGCCCCAGCCGGGATCCTCGCGACGCACCATGTGGCCCTTGTCGAACGAAGCCGGGCCGTAGAAGTCCTTGTGTCCGACCTGCGCGGCCGCCTCGATGCGCGGGTCGAAGCCCCAGGAATCCTTGCGCTTGAGCGAACGCTTGAGCGCGCCGTCGATATTCACCGCGGTGAGGATCGGCAAGCGCCGGCTGGCGCTCATCACCACCGAGAAATGCAGATAGTCCAGGCGCGTGCCCTTGCCCACCGGCAGCACCTGGTGGCTCTTGCCCGGCTTGGGCAAGGCCGCCTTCGGCCCGAGGAAGGCCTCGTCGAAACCCTTGCGCTCGGCCAGGTCGGCGACGCTGCGCTGCTTTTCCTGGAAGCGCGGCACGCCGCGCTTCAGCTCCGCCCCGGCCACCGGCACCCAGGCGCGACGCGCCAGCAGGCTGCGGATCACGCTGGCCTTCACCGCATAGTTGGTCTTGCGGAACTGGCCGCCGAAGTGCAGGCCGACCACCTCGCCGCCGTCGATCGAAAGCACCGCCGAGCCGGAATTGCCGCCCAGGGTCGAGCAGTCGTGGGTCAGGTACCAGGCGTCATGGGGCAATCCCACGACTTCGCCGGGAGCGAAGCGCTTGACGTCGTAGATGTTGCCGAAGATATCTTCCATCGCCCCGGCGTCGTTGCGGCTGTCGCGCGCCGGATAGCCGACCACCGCCACCGCCTGGCGCGGCTCGGCATCCTGGCGCGCGAGGACCAGCGGCGGCGGCAGCAGGTCGCCCTTCACTACCTGGAGGATCGCCATGTCCGGCGCCTCGGAGACGTCCGGGGCGATCCACAGGACCCGCGCGATCACATGCTCGTCGCTTTCCGGCTGGCGGTATTCCTCGCGGAAGTCCACGCGGGTGCGCACCTGCTTGCCGGCCTGGTTGAGACGGAAGCGGAACAGGCTGCCCTGGCGCTCGGCGAACAGGCTGGCGACATGCCGGTTGGTGACGATCAGGTCGTCCTCGATGCGCCAGCCGGTACCGCACCAGTCCATGCTGTCGTGGTCGATCAGTTCCAGCCGACCGACCGAGCGGATCGGCGTGGCCAGCGCGGCGCGATGCTTCTTCAGGCGCTGCTCCAGGCCGGCCAGCGGCGCTTCGTCGAAGATACCGTTCTTCACCAGCAGCACCGGCCGGCTCTTGAGCAGGACGATCGCCTCGCTGAAGCGCCGCGAGTCGAAGAACGAGGCGTCGGATTCCGGCGACACGCTCTTGCCCAAGTGGTCGGCGATCTGCTCGCGGCTGGCGTTGTACGCCGGCACGTTGCTCCACTCACCGCGGGCGGCGAGGTGGGCGAGTTCCTCGCGGGTGCCCTTTTCCTTCAGTACCGAGCAGACCCGCAGTTCTTCCGGCGTGGCCCGCCGGGGGTTGCGCTTGCGCATGGCCATGTCCCTCGCTGGGCGGATATCCCTGGCAGGAGTCTAGCCGAGGGACATGACAGGGCCATGTCCCGCTGGCGCACCGCCGCGCAGCTCAACCGGCGAACAGCCGGTAGGCCGGGTTGTGGGTTTCCTCCCAGTACGGATAGCCGATGGCTTGCAACGCCGCCTCCAGCTCGCCGCGCTCCTCGTCCGGCACCTGCAATCCGGCCAGCACCCGACCGTCGGCGGCGCCGTGGTTGCGGTAGTGGAACAGGCTGATGTTCCAGCGCGAGCCGAGCTTGTCGAGGAAGTTCAGCAAGGCCCCGGGGCGTTCGGGAAACTCGAAGCGGAACAGCCGCTCGCGGCGCACCTCGGTACCGTGGCCGCCGACCATGTGGCGGATGTGCAGCTTGGCCATCTCGTTGTCGGTCAGGTCGAGTACCGGGAAGCCCTGCTCGCGCAGGCCGGCGAGCAGGTCGGCGCGGCTGTCGGTGAGCGGATGGGTCTGCACGCCGACGAACAGGTGGGCCTGGCGGTCGCTGTGGTAGCGGTAGTTGAACTCGGTGATCTGGCGCCGGCCCAGCGCCGCGCAGAAGGCCTTGAAGCTGCCCGGCCGCTCGGCCACGGTGACGGCGATGATCGCTTCGCGCTGTTCGCCCAGTTCGGCGCGCTCGGCAACGTGGCGCAGGCGGTCGAAGTTGATGTTGGCACCGGAGTCGATGGCCACCAGGGTCTGCCCCTCGGTGCGTTCGCGGGCCACGTACTTCTTGATCCCCGCTACGGCCAGGGCGCCGGCCGGCTCGGTGATCGAACGGGTGTCGTCGTAGATGTCCTTGATCGCCGCGCAGATTTCGTCGCTGCCGACGGTGATCACCTCGTCGACATGGTCCTTGCAGACCTCGAAGTTGCAAGCGCCGATCTGCGCCACCGCCACCCCGTCGGCGAACAGCCCGACCTGGCCCAGCACCA